>JAFOCZ010000087.1 GCA_017380955.1 Alistipes sp. | reverse complement strand
GCTAAGGAGGACCGCTCTTTGATGAACGTTTGCTTCGTTATGGCTCCAGGTAAGGAGGAGTTCGAGAAGGAGTTTATGGAGTTCGCTAAGGAGAAGGGTATGGTAGGTATCAAGGGTCACCGTTCAGTAGGTGGTTTCCGTGCATCTATCTACAACGCTTGTCCAAAGGAGTCTGTAGAGGCTTTGGTAGCTTGTATGCAGGAGTTCGAGGCACTTCACAAGTAATTCGACAACTATCAACTAATTAATATGGTAGTCGTTGGGGTTTTCCCCGACGGCTACCTTAATAACTAAAATTTAATAAGATTTAAACCTAATTATGAAGGTACTTATTGCAACCGAGAAGCCTTTTGCAAAGACCGCTGTTGAGGGTATTGAGGCTATCTTGAAGGAGGCTAACTACGAGGTAGTACGTCTTGAGAAGTATGCTGACAAGGCTGAGTTGTTGGCTGCAGTTGCTGACGTTGATGCTCTTATCATCCGTAGCGACAAGGTTACTGCTGAGGTTATCGAGGCAGCAAAGCAGCTTAAGATTGTTGTTCGTGCAGGTGCAGGTTTCGACAACGTAGACCTCGCTGCTGCTACAGCTCACAACGTAGTTGTTATGAACACTCCAGGTCAGAACTCAAACGCTGTTGCTGAGTTGGCTCTTGGTATGATGGTATATATGGCTCGTAACCAGTTCAACCCAGGTACTGGCTCTGAGTTGCAGGGCAAGACTTTGGCTATCCACGCTTACGGTAACGTAGGTCGCTTGGTAGGTTTGAAGGGTAAGGCTCTCGGTATGAACGTTATCGCTTACGATCCATTCATCACTGATGATGCAGTATTCGAGCGTGACGGCGTTAAGAAGATGAACTCTATCGCAGAGTTGTACGCTGCTGCTGACTACCTCTCATTGCACATTCCTGCAACTGCAGAGACTAAGGGCTCTATCGGTTATGACCTCGCTATGTCAATGCCTAAGGGTGCAACTATCGTAAACACTGCTCGTAAGGAGGTTATCAACGAGGAGGGTCTTGCACAGGCTATGACTGAGCGTGAGGACTTGAAGTACATCACCGATATCGCTCCAGATGCTAAGGACGCATACGCTGAGAAGTTTGGCAAGCGCTACTTCGGTACTCCTAAGAAGCAGGGTGCTGAGACTGCAGAGGCTAACGTAAACGCTGGTCTTGCTGCTGCTCGTCAGATTGTAGACTTCTTTGTAAACGGCAACGTACGTTTCCAGGTTAACAAATAGTCTAATTGGATATTTCGATGCCTGCCTCGATTGAAAAATGCTCATTTACTTTAAGTAAACTCCGCTTTTTCAATCTTCGAGCAGTCGCCAAACTATCTCAATTATACTAATTGTTAAACACAATTAAATTAGGGTGTCAAGCAATTGGCACCCTTATATAGAAAATAAATAACTACCTAAAACTATTATTTATATATGGTAAGAATTAAACCTTTCAAGGGTATCCGTCCTCCAAAGGAGTTGGCATCAGAGGTTGCATCACGTCCTTACGACGTTCTTAACTCTGTAGAGGCTAAGGCTGAGGCTGGTGAGCGCTCTTTGCTCCACATCATCAAGCCTGAGATCGACTTCGATCCTATCGTTGATGAGCACTCTCAGGAGGCTTACGACAAGGCTATGGAGAACTTCCGCGTATGGAAGGAGAAGGGTTGGTTGGCACAGGATGGCGAGGAGTATTACTACATCTACGCTCAGACTATGAACGGCCGTACTCAGTATGGTATCGCTATGTGCTGCCACTACGAGGATTACCTCTCTGGCGCTATCAAGAAGCACGAGCTTACACGTGTCGACAAGGAGGAGGATCGTATGATCCACGTTCGCAACCAGAAGGCTAACATCGAGCCAGTATTCTTCGCATACCCTGACGAGGCAGAGATCGACGCTATCGTTTCTAAGTGGGTTGCTGAGCACGAGGCTGACTACGATTTCGTTGCTGAGGATGGCTTTGGTCACCATATGTGGGTTATCCGCGAGAAGGCTATCAACGACCGCATCACAGAGATCTTCGCTGGCATTCCAGCGTTGTATGTTGCTGATGGCCACCACCGTACTGCTGCTGCAGCACGCGTAGGTCAGGAGTGCGCTTCTAAGAACGCTAACCACACTGGCAACGAGGAGTATTGCTTCTTCCTCGCTGTGACATTCCCAGCATCACACCTCCGCATCATCGACTACAACCGCGTAGTTAAGGATCTCAACGGTCTTTCTAAGGAGGAGTTCTTGGCTGCTGTAGGTGAGTCATTCGTAGTTGAGAAGAAGGGTGCAGAGATATACACTCCTAACGCTCTCCACAACTTCGCAATGTACATCGACGGTGAGTGGTACTCTATGACTGCTAAGGAGGGTACTTACGACGATAACGATCCTATCGGCGTTCTCGACGTATCAGTTCTCTCTAACCTCGTTTTGGATAAGGTTCTCGGCATCGCTGACCTCCGCACATCTAAGCGTATCGACTTCGTAGGCGGTATCCGTGGTTTGGGCGAGTTGCAGAAGCGTGTTGACAGCGGCGAGATGAAGGTTGCATTTGCATTGTACCCAGTATCTATGCAGCAGCTCTTCGACATCGCTGACACTGGCAACATTATGCCTCCTAAGACTACTTGGTTTGAGCCTAAGTTGCGTTCGGGTGTTGTTATCCACTCATTCGAGTAATCATTTCTTGTGATAAGGGCGCATCTGCGGCCTTTCAATCAAAGCCCCGAATGGGACGTACGTCAAGTACTACCCATCCGGGGCTTCTTCATGTCAAGGCCACATCTGCAACCCTTCTGACAAGAAATCAGTGCGCTAAGATAAGTACTATCCCGAGGGGATCTTCTTTTGCGATGCAACACATCTGCACCACTCTGACAAGAAATCAGCGGTGCAGAGATAAGTGCTATCCCACGATATTTTCTTTATACGATAGAACAAATCTGCTCCTCTAAAATCAAAAATTGGCGTAGGTCAGGTAAGGTTATTACTTCTTTTGTGGTAGACCACATCTACAACCTTCTGACGCTAAATTTTTGTGTTGCTTCGTATGGGTTACTATGAGTTACTATGGGGTATATTTAAACTCATATTAACCCATAACTACCCATTCATCCCCATCTATACCCAACAAAAAACCTGCCTAACTCGCAAGTTAGGCAGGTTTACTATTATCGCAGGATGCCGTTTAGATGAAGATATGCTTCAGGATAAACAGCACTGCGAGGATGTACATCACAGGGGTTATCTTCTTGAAATTGCCACAGATGAGGTTAATGATAACATAGGCAATCATACCAAGGAGAATACCGTTAGAGATAGAGTATGTCAATGGCATCATAATGATGCAGACAAACGCTGGGATAGACTCCGAGAAGTCGTTGAATGGAATCTTGATGATAGACTCCAGCATCAACAGACCCACGATGACAAGCGCTGGGGCTGTAGCAGCAGAAGGTATCGACAAGAACAATGGCGAGAAGAGCAATGCCACGGCAAAGCATACTGCGACGAAGAAGGCTGTGAGACCCGAACGTCCACCCTGTGCCACACCGGCAGCACTCTCAACATATGTAGTAGTTGTCGAAGTGCCGAGCACTGCGCCAGCAGTAGTAGCGATGGCATCTGCCATAAACGCCTCCTTTATACGGTAGATATTTCCCTTCTCATCAACCATATTTGCCTTAGTACAAACACCCACAAGAGTACCTACGGTGTCGAACATATCGATAAACAAGAATGTGAAGACCACAACGAGCATATCGAGAGTGAAAATCTTGTCGAACTCAAACTGGCAGAAGATAGGTGCTATAGACTCAGGCTGTGAGATGATACCCTTGAACTCTGTAACACCCATAGGGATACCGATAATCATTGTCACGAGGATACCAATGAGGATTGCGCCAGGGACGTTACGCATAAACATAAAGCCGGTGATTACAAGACCTATGAGGGCGAGGAGAGCAGAGCCCGAAGTGATATCGCCCAGTGCTACAAGCGTAGCCTCGTTGTTAACGACAACACCAGCGCTACTAAGACCGATGAAGGCGATGAAGAGTCCGATACCTGCGCCGATAGCATTACGCAAACTTAAAGGTATGGCATTTACGATAGCCTCGCGGACGTTGGTCACGGTGAGCAGGATGAATATGAAACCCTCGAGCAACACCGCTGTGAGGGCAAACTGCCAAGAGTAGCCCATACCGAGGCATACGCTATATACAAAGAATGCATTTAGTCCCATACCTGGAGCAAGACCAAAAGGTAGTTTACCCCAGAAGGCCATAGCGAGACATCCGATGATTGCAGCAAGGGCTGTAGAGGTGAACACCGCGCCACCTGTCATACCATCCAAAATGCTGAACATCGAAGGGTTAACAGCCAAGATGTAGGACATTGTAAGGAATGTAGTGATTCCGGCTACAATCTCCTTACGAATTGTAGTCTTTGTGGGATCGAATCCAAAAAGTTTGTTCAACATATCTTTGAGTTATTAAAAAGTCCACTTTGCAGCAACGGTAGGCATAACGCTGAAACCCTTGTTTACGAAGTTGCACGATAGTTCAATCTCAGTGCCGAAACTAAGGTTTACATCCTCCCAACCCTTTATCTTATTGAGGTTTACCCACAACTGAGGTTCGGCGATGAAGATATACTGAGTACCCTGCCAAGGGCGTGCCTCGCGCCAGAAATCGGCAAAGCCATTAAATGATATCCAATGGTTTGCGAAGTCGAGATTCCATACACCTGTAATCTGGAAGTTATTCACCTGACGCTTGCCATTAAGACCTATAGTTCCAGGGATAGCCTTATACGAAGCGGTAATAGACCAGGTCTTGCTCCAATCCTTAGAGTGTCCCGAGTATGTCAAACCACCGAGGATGGCGTTGTTGAAAGAGCCTGCAGTGGTGTTGAGACCACCGTTATACTCCAAGTGCACCGAGAGCCAACTAACCTCTGACTCTTGCCAGAAGCAGAACTCACGGGCAATCTCCCAATATGCGCCACTAACCTTTGGTGTGTAGTCCATATCTACAAAGAAGAATGTGCTACCGCCTTTGTCGGGGCGAAACATCTCTACGGTTGTTGTTGCAGCATTGCGTCCGAGGTCGAAGTGCAACTGTACGTTCTGCGCTGTAGCACTAATAACAGAAAAACTCATTAGCACAGCAAAGAGTAGTTTCCATTTTAGGTTCTTCATATGGGTTAATGTTTTAAATGTTGTTTATAGCATAGAGGTATGCACCGAGTGATACGGCGTTGCTTGCGCCAATATCCGAGATGGTAACACCTACGCGCTTCACAGGGTCGTAGACAACCTCGCGGTCGCTGCCGTATACCTTAATTTTAGTTGACTTACCACGCGCAAACTCCTCAAAATCACGCTCATCGTCGAGGTTGTAAACCTCCATCTGCACGCGGTTGAGAGTGTCGCCCGACAGGGTGTGAATCTTCGAGCGCATCTCCTCGATAAGTGCTGGCATAAAGTGCTTCTTTGCACCTGTCAAACCGCCACCAATAACTATTACGCCATCCATCAGCGTTACGGCCGTTGCCATAGCATCGCCAGCCACACGACCAAGTGTTGCGAAGGCCTCCTTTGCAGCCTCTGCGTTACCCTCCATCACACCATCAGCGATTTTGCAAATATCGCGAGGCTCCAACTCTCTCTCATCGCCCGACAACTCCTTGTAAACACGCTTTACGGCACGAATGGCAACACCGTCTTCCACGATAATCTCGGGGTTGTCGCGGTGCTTGAGGCAGAAGGTCTCAACGCAAGAGTTATCACCACGGTTGAGAACGCCATCCATCACAAATCCAAAGCCGAAGCCTGTGCCAAATGTGAAGCCAAGAAGGTTGCGATAGCGCTTTGCTGAGCCCGCCTCCTCGAGCATACGGTTGATGCGTGGAAGTGCGCCACCGGCAGCCTCGCCATAAGCGAAGAGGTCAGCGTCGTTGTTGATGAATACGGGGATTCCGAAGTGCTCCTCGAGCATAGGGCCGAGGGCTACGCCATCGCGGAACGATGGGAAGTTGGGCAGATATCCGCCGATGATGCCATTGCGATAGTCTGCAGGGCCGGGGAATGCAAAACTGATAGCCTTAGGTTTCTCGCCAAGTTTTGCGATTATCTCCTCGAAGCCACGGATAAGAGTTCCGAGGCAGAGGTCGAGGTCGTGAGCCTGAGATGGCATAGTTATGCTTTCGGTGCAGGCCTTGCCATCCTGCATAGCGTTAAATACGAAGTTTGTGCCACCGGCATCAAGCGTGACGACGATAGGCTTTGAAGTGTTCTGTAGTTCCATAACAACAAAGATATGCAGAATAATCTGAATTAGCAAACAAAATTGTAAAATCACGAAATGAGTGAATAAAAATCTAAAAAAGTCGAGAATATCACGTTGTAGTTCTAAAAATATAATATATATTTGTAAAATATTTGGTGTACCTATTTTAATAAGCGTTTGTGTGGCGTGGTGATTATGGTGTGTAATATAGATAAATAGGGTAGTAAAGCGAAAATTAAATTAGACAATATAAATTTAAAACAACAAACTATGGAGAATAATAAACTTCAGGAACTAACACAAAAGCTCTATAACGAGGGCTTGGAGCGTGGTCGTGCAGAGGCAGAGCGTCTTGTGGCTGAGGCTAAGGAGTCTGCTGCAAAGATTATTGCTGAGGCTAAGGCCGAGGCCGAGGCTATTGCCAAGGCTGCGGAGGATCGTGCCGAGGATATCGCAAAGAATGCTATGGCCGACATCGCATTGGCTGGTCGTCAGGCTATGACAAAGGTAAAGGCTGAACTTGCTGAGGCGGTGATTATGAAGACCACAGGCGCTGCTGTTAAGGCGGCAACTGCGGATTCTGCATTTGTAAAGGATATGTTGTTGGCTATGGCAAACAACTGGACATCTTCTACAGTTGACGTATCGCTCAAGGCGTTGCTCCCAGAGGAGAAGCGAGCGGAGTTGGATGCTGTGATGCAGGCAAGCGCTGCGGAGTTGGCAAAGGCAGGTATCGAGGTTGGTTACACTAAGGATATCAAGACAGGCTTCAAACTCGGTGAGAAGAATGGTGGTTACTATATCGCCTTCACCGACGAGAGTTTCGATGCCTTGTTCAAGGAGTATTTGCGCGAGAAGGTCTCTAATATCCTCTTTAAGTAGTCTATGTTCTCTACTGAGTATTACTGTTTGGTGGCGAGTCTGCGTGAGTGGACGCTCGACTCTGATACCAAGGGCTTCGATGTTCGTGAGATTCTCGACGAGATTATGGGGGAACTTACGGCAAAGGATCGCAAGGCGGTTGAGTTGCTGTATGCCTACTACGATTGCGAGAATATTATTGCCTTGCGCAATAACCGCAACCGTCACAACAATCTCGGACGTCTCACACCCGAAGAGGTGAAGGATGTACTCGAAAGCCGCAACTATGCTCTTCTGCCAAAGAACGTAGCAGAGGTTGTGAAACTCTATACCGAGGCTGATGATGAGGAGGAGTGCGACGAGAAGGTTGTCCTTAGCGACAACTTCGAGCACGCTTTGTTTGAGGCTTACTACAAAGATTTATCTGCATCTAAGGTGCGCTTCCTCGTTAAATGGGGAGAGTTTGACCGCACACTCCGTAATATCTCGGCTGCTGTTGCAGCGCGTGAGGCGGGACGTGTTATCAGCGAGGTTACCGTAGGCGGTGGTGAGATTGTTGCGCAGTTGTCGCAATCTTCGGCTGCTGACTTTGGTCTTCGTGGCGAGTTGCAGTATATCGATGCTGTTATATCAGCAATTACCGATGAGACAAATATCGTAGAGAAGGAGCGTAAGATTGATGCAGTACGCTGGGCCGAGGCCGAGGATATTGCTATTAGCGACTACTTCGACATCAACTACATACTCTCATATCTTGCTAAGGTGAATATCGTGGCACGTTGGACACTTCTCTTGCCAGAGGTGGGACGTGAGATGCTCAACAAACTTATCGCGAGCCTCGATGCCTCAGCAATTGTTGAAAAACAAGCAAAACAATAAAACTACATAAACGAATGAAAACATTAGGACGTGTAAACGGTATTATCTCGAACATCGTTATCGCCAAAGTTGACGGTCCCGTTGGTCAGAATGAGATATGCCACGTATATTGCGGAGATATCCGTATGATGGCTGAGGTCATCAAGGTCATAGGCGATGAGGCTTATGTACAGGTTTACGATAGCACACGCGGTCTTAAGATTGGTGATAAGGTAGAGTTCGAGGGTCATATGCTCGAGGCTACACTCGCCCCAGGTCTTTTGTCGCGTAACTACGATGGTTTGCAGAACGACTTGGAGAAGATGGATGGTTTGTTCATCAACCGCGGCTCTATCACCGACCCAATCGACTTCGACGCTAAGTGGGACTTCGCACCATTGGCTAAGGCTGGTGATAAGGTTACTGCTGGTGATTGGCTTGGTGAGGTTAAGGAGCAGTGGGTGATGCACAAGATTATGGTGCCTTTCGTTATGCAGGGCAACTACACCGTAAAGAGCGTTGTTGCTAAGGGTACTTATAAGGTTACCGACACCATCGCTGTAGTTGTTGACTCTGATAACAACGAGTATAACATCACAATGGTACAGAAGTGGCCAGTTAAGCAGGCTATCCGTTGCTATACCGAGAAGCCTCGTCCATCACGCGTTATGGAGACTGGTGTTCGTGCTATCGACACATTCAACCCATTGGCTGAGGGTGGTACAGGTTTTATCCCTGGTCCTTTCGGTGCTGGTAAGACTGTGCTTCAGCACGCTATCTCTAAGCAGGCAGAGGCTGACGTTATCGTTATCGTAGCGTGTGGTGAGCGTGCTAATGAGGTTGTGGAGATCTTCGCTGAGTTCCCAGAGTTGGTAGACCCTCGTACTGGTCATAAACTTATGGAGCGTACCATCATCATCTGTAACACTTCTAATATGCCTGTTGCGGCGCGTGAGGCATCTGTATACACAGGTATGACCATCGGTGAGTATTACCGCTCTATGGGTTTGAAGGTTTTGGTTATGGCGGACTCTACATCACGTTGGGCTCAGGCGTTGCGTGAGATGTCTAACCGCTTGGAGGAGTTGCCAGGTCAGGATGCGTTCCCT
>JAFOCZ010000086.1 GCA_017380955.1 Alistipes sp. | reverse complement strand
GTGACGATGCCCACAACGGCTAATAATATATATAAGTATCTCTTCATAGTAGTAATAGTATTGTGCTAAGGGTTACAACCATCCGCCATTATCGGCAACAGAGCCTCGTGCCACAACCTCGAACTCTCGCTCCATAGCCATACCGCCGATAGTCATATTACCACCAACAAGCGTATCGCCAGCAACGGCCTTAACCTTGATACGACCGATGCCTGCCTTTGTGCAGCAGATAGTAAGAACACCCTTCTCGACCGTTGGCGTTGTGGTAATGCCCAAGTTACTCTTCACCTCGTTGCTAATCTCCACGCCCTTGAAGCAAATCTCCTTTGCGCCATCGCCAAAGTAGGCATCAAGAGGCAGGCTCTCCTCCACGTTGGTCTCTACATAGAGGCACGGTGTGTTGTCCAACTGCATAAGCAACAGGTGAGCATCGATATATCCCGTACCCATCTTATACTTGTACTTGTCGATCGAGTATGTTGGGTATGTACCTGTCTTATAGTCGTAGTAGTAGCGTGTGCCGGTCATATATTGGTTGATGTCGTGCACGGAGGTGAGGAGTATGTTGCGGAACTCATCCACCGAGAAGTGGTAGCCCTGCTTGAGGGCATATGACAATCCGAGAGCAGCGCAGCCCGAGACGTGGGGCGTTGCCATAGATGTGCCGTGCATATACTCATAACCATCGCCCGAGGCATACTCCACAGAGGTTGAGGATATCGCCATAATGACACCATAGGTGCTATCACCACCAGGGGCGCAGATGTTCGTACCCGGACCATAGTTGGTGTAGAAGGCTGGGGTGTAGTTCGGAGCCATAGAGGCTACGCAGACGTTGCTATTATAACCACCAGGGTAGTTGGCGTAGTCCACTGAGTCGTTGCCGGCAGCCCATATCATAAGACCACCATCCATAACGCCCTCCAAACCTGCGTTCTTCTTGAAGTAGTTGATAGCCTCCTGCACAACGCCACACTCACGCTCATAGTCGCCATCGCTGTAGTATGCCGTAGGGCTGTAACCCCACGAGTTGTTGGCGATAGCAGCGCCATTGTCGGCAGCATAGCGGATACCCTCGGCAATCTGGTGTGAGTAGCAACCCTCCTCATTCTCGAAAATCTGGATAGACATAAGACGTACACCATCACCGTTGCCTGTGCCTCCAGCGATGCCACACACAGCAAAACCATTATTGTTCACAGCAGATATAGTACCCGCAACGTGGGTGCCGTGAGCATCTGCCGTAACGTTGCCATTGCCACGCACGCAGTTCCAGCCGTGGATGTCGTCAACATAGCCGTTGCCATCATCATCCACTCCCGTAAGACCGTTCTTCTCAGCCTCGTTGACCCACATATTATCTGCAAGGTCGCGGTGCTCAGCCATAATACCTCCGTCGATGACGGCTACCACCACACGGTTGTCACCACAGGTATACTTCCAGGCGTTCAGGAGGTTGATATCTGCTCCTGCCTTGGCATCTTCGGAGAGTGAGCCATCGTTGTGGTAGTGCCACTGCCAGGGTAACTCAGGGTCGTTGAAAGGGTACTCCACAGCGCGTGTTGTGGCGGTGTGGGGTGCTGGCATAGGGAGGCTCTGCGTCTTGGGGCGCTCCACGAAGCAACTATACTCAACCATCGCGACACCCTCCATCTTGGCGATGCGCTCGGCCATAGCATCGAGGGATGCATCCTCGGCAAAGTGTACGAGACGCCAGCGGTCCATATCGCTGCCATTAGCAGGGAACATCCTGCTCACCGTAGCACCTTCAACCTCCAACGCTGTGTCGTCATCCATCATACGCACCATAAGCACGCCACGCGCAGCATCGGCACTCGAACCGAGGATTGTGGCGTGAGGGGCGTCGTAGTGCTCCATAGCAGGGTCGTTAACGCAGCCTATGGCGGTTGCCATAGCAAGCATTGCACATACTATTCTCTTCATCATTTCAGTTTTGGGGTACTAAAACGTACCGAGTTTAAAGACAATCTTGTTGCAGTACAACTCCCCAGCCTCCACAACGATAGATGGGAACTCGGGGTGGTTGATAGCGTCGCTATATGCCTGGCACTCTATAGCCACACCGGCATAGTCCTGGTAGTATTTGCCCGACTTGGTCTTTGGGCAGCCTCCAGCGAGCCAGTTACCTGTGTAGAGCACCGCAGCAGGGGCTGACGACAGCACGGTAACCTTACGACCCGACTTATGTGAGCGTAACTCACCCACCTCCTGCAAGATATTCTTTTTGTAGTTATCCACAGCGAAGCAGTGGTCGTAGCCACGGTAGTTACGGATGTTGTTGAACTCCGCGTCTATCTCATCGCCGAAGCGGCGGAATGTGGTGAAGTCAAGCGCTGTGCCATTAACGTCGAGCAACTTACCCGTAGGAATCTGCACGGTGTCCATCTCCAACACCTGGGCGCAGTTGAGGCGCAACTCGTGGTCGAGGATTGTGGTGTCAGAGCCCTCGCCATCGAGATTCCAGTAGAGGTGGTTTGTGAGGTTTACAACGGTGGTCTTATTGCTCTTGGCGATGTAGGTAATCTCGAGGTTATCCTCATCGTCGAAGTCGTAGATAGCCTCCACAATCAACTCACCAGGGTAGCCCTGCTCCATATCCTCCGAGACGTAGGAGAATACCACACGGTTGGTCTCCACACGACCCTCCCAGTAGCGGTTTGCAAAGCCCTTAGAGCCACCGTGGAGGTGGTTAGGGCCATTGTTAACCTCGAGGCGGTACTCCACGCCGTCGATAGTCATATGACCACGCGCGATGCGTCCTGCCACACGTCCTACCGACTTGCCACTCGCAGCGCCATCGCCGATATAACTCAATGGGTTTTCGTAGCCCAAAGCCACGTCGTCGATGTTGCCGTTGCGGTCGGCGAACTTAACGCCGACGATAGCCGCGCCGATGTTGCACAACTGTACCTCCGAGCCTCTGCTATTGCGCATAGTATATAGTATGATGCCCTCACCCTCGGGTGTTGAGCCCCATATGTGCTGTAGAATCTCCATTACTCCATAGGTTTAAGGTTAGCGATGATGGCGTCGATACGCTTCAGGGTCTCAGCCTTGCCGAGGAACTCCGTAACGTCGAACATACCAGGACCCTTGCCAGCACCCACCAATGCAAGGCGCAAGGTGTTCATCACCTGACCAAGACCCAACTCCTTAGCCTCAATCCACTCGCGGACTACAGCCTCGGTGTTCTCCTTAGAGAAGTCATCGATAGCCTCCAACACACCACGCAACTCGCCCAACATTTGTGGGTTAGTGCCCTTCCACTGTTTCTTAGCGAGTTTCTCCTCATACTCCGCAGGTGCTACGAAGAAGAACGATGTCAAGTCCCACATATCCGTTGTGAGTGTCATACGCTCCTTCATAATCTCAGCAGCCTTGCCAGCACGCTCATCCGATACCTCGATGCCGTTAGCCTTGAGGATTGGCTGCATCAGTGGTGCGAACTCCGCAGCGGTGAGGTTGTGCATATACTGTGCGTTAAACCACTTAGCCTTGTCGGGCTGGAAGCGAGCACCAGCCTTCGATACACGCTCCAAAGAGAAGGCGTCGATGAGTTCCTGCATAGAGAAAATCTCCTGCTCTGTGCCAGGATTCCAACCAAGGAGCGACAACATATTTATAAATGCCTGTGGCAAGTAGCCATCCTCGCGGTAGCCACGAGCGGTCTCACCCGTTGGTGATGTCCAGAAGAGTGGGAACACTGGGAAGCCCATCTTGTCACCATCACGCTTCGAGAGTTTACCACTGCCTGTAGGCTTCAGGAGCAAAGGCAAGTGTGCGAACTCAGGCTGTGTGTCTGTCCAGCCGAAGGCACGGTAGAGAAGATAGTGCAAAGGCAACGATGGCAACCACTCCTCGCCACGGATGACGTGCGAAACCTCCATAAGGTGGTCGTCGACGATGTTTGCAAGGTGGTAGGTAGGCAAAGCATCTGCCGACTTGTACAACACCTTATCGTCGAGCGTAGAGGTGTTCATCTCAACGTGACCACGGATAAGGTCATCCATAGCCACAACCTCGTTCTCAGGCATCTTGAAGCGTACTACCCACTGGTCGCCACGTGCTATGCGCTCCTCGACCTCCTCCTTCGACAGACGGAGTGAGGTTGCCAACTGCTCACGCACCTCGTGGTTATAGGCGAAGGTCTTACCCGCAGCCTCAGCCTCGGCACGCAACTTATCCAACTCCTCGGGGGTGTCGAAGGCGTAGTATGCCCAGCCAGCGTCGATGAGTTGCTTGGCGTACTGAAGGTATATCTCCTTACGCTCGCTCTGGCGGTATGGGGCGTGAGGGCCGCCGAAGCCTACACCCTCGTCAATCTCGATGCCACACCACTTCAACGACTCGATGATATACTCCTCGGCACCAGGTACGAAGCGCTGTGAGTCAGTGTCCTCGATGCGGAGAATCATTTTGCCACCGTGGCGGCGTGCGAAAAGATAGTTGTATAGTGCTGTGCGCACACCACCAATGTGTAGTGGGCCTGTAGGGCTTGGCGCAAAACGTACTCTTACTTCACGTTTCATAGTATCTAATATGTTTTAGGTTTACGTATTGTTAGTTATTCTTATTCTTAATCTTAAACTCTGAGCGTACTGTGACGCGCGCCTTCTTCTCGCGAGAAGAGAGGTTGAAAGAGCCACCGGCAGAGAACTCCTCATCACCCGTAGCAGCGGTAATCTGGAACACACCAGCGCGTGACCACGTCAGGTTGCCGAGTTCTGCGCCAGAGTTCTCAACGATGTTCTTGGCACGCTCGTGAGCATCCGCAGCAGCGGCAGAGAGAAGGTCGAGTTTCACGCTCTCCAAGCCCGAGAAGTAGTACATAGGGTTGTACACCTCGATGGTGATGCCACGCGCCAAGAGCGATGGTAACTCGCGTGCTGCAGCCTCCACAGTGTCCACCTCTGTAGACTCGATGGTGAAGGACTGCGACAGACGGAAGCCTGCAAAGCGTGAGCCAATGTAGTCACCATTCTCGTATATCGACTCCGAGAGTTTGTAGGTAGAGGGCATATTGAAGGTTATGGCATCGCGCACAACACCCTTAGAGGTGAGGAAGGCGATTACACTCTCGCGATTCTGCTCCAACTGGCGGTAGCCCTCCGCAGCGTCGTAGTTCTCAACCTCGATGTTGCCCTCGATGACGATGAGGTCCGAGGTGAACTCCGTCTCGCCGAGACCTGTGACGGTGATAGTGCCCGTAGCGGTGCGAGAGCGCTGTGTGTATGCCGCAGCCAATACCATTGCCGAGAGCACGATGGCTGATGAGATGATGATGTATTTCCAAAGGTTGTTCATAGTTTTAAATCAATTAGTAATGAGTAATTAGTAATTAGTAATGGTGTCGCTCCGTTGGAGCGATTATAAAGTGAAAGGTGAAAGGTGAAAGGTGAAAAGTGTGGTGCCTACGGCGTTTTTTAAGTGAAAGGTGAAAGGTGAAAAGTGTGGTGCGCTAAAGCGCTGAGTTTTATTATTCTCAGTATGTCATCCCGAGCCTGCCGAGGGATCTCCTCGTTATATACACCGCTGACAACGGCACGCCCAGCGAGGAGATTCTTCGACTCCGCTACGCTTCGCTCAGAATGACATATAAATATAATCCTTACTTTTCAGTTTTCACTTGTCACTTTTATACACGCGTCGCAGACGCCTTACT
>JAFOCZ010000085.1 GCA_017380955.1 Alistipes sp. | reverse complement strand
TATGGCAAAGCAGGGTGACTATATGTCGCTAAAGACGGTCAGTGAGGTGCGTCGAGGCGATAAAGTTTATAAAGAGGTCCCTCGATAGTTTTGTTGTGATAAGGGGTCATCTACTGCCGCTAACGAATATTCCCAGCAATGGGCAGTACGTCCAAGTACAGCCCATCGCTGAGAAATTCGCCGAGCGTTGTATCTAACCCCTTCTGACAACAAAACAGAGTGCCAAAATTGGGAATTTTGGGAATTTTGGTAATTAGTGATTTCTTATATTAACTCATACAAAACAAAACGAACAAATAACTTAAAACTATATAACTATGTTTAGCAAAGAGACTTATATTGGACGTCGTGCCGAGTTGGCACGTCGCGTAGGCAAGGGTTTGATTCTTCTTCCAGGTAACCCTGAAGTGCCTAACAACTATCCAAACAACACATACTACTTCCGTCAGGACTCTACATTCCGCTACTACTTTGGCCTCGATGTGCCATCGTTGGTGGGTCTTCTCGACGCAGAGTCTGGCGAGGCTTACATCTTTGGTGATGACTTCACCGTGGAGGATATCATCTGGACAGGTCCTATGCCTACCATCGCCGAGCAGGCTGCAGAGGTAGGTGTGGAGCGCACAGCGCCACTTGCCGAGTTGCGTGGTGTGTTGCGCAAGGCTATAGAGCAGAATCGTCCTGTGCACTACCTTCCACCATACCGTGCGGAGTTGAAGATCTCGATGGCCGAGTTGCTCGGTATTCGTCTCGATATGCTCCACGAGCGCAAGTCTTTGGACTTGATGTTTGCCGTGGCGGAGATGCGTGAGAAGAAGTCTGCAGAGGAGATTGAGGCTCTGGAGCGTGCGTTTAAGATTGGCTACCAGATGCACATCACCGCTATGGGTATGTGTCGCCCTGGTGTTGTGGAGCGTGAGATTGCTGGTCGTTTGGAGGGCATCGCAAAGTCTTATGGCCAGGGTGTATCGTTCCCAACTATCGTAACACAGCACGGCGAGATTTTGCACAACCACAACCACGATGGTGTGTTGGAGGCTGGTCGATTGTTGTTGGTTGACGGTGGTGGTGAGTCTGTTGAGGGCTACTGCTCTGACCACACTCGTACATATCCTGTAAGCGGTAAGTTCACCGACTTGCAGCGTGACATATATAATATAGTATTGCGTGCGCACGGCGAGGTTAAGGATATGATTAAGCCTGGCACTATGTACACCGACATCCACCGCGCTGCATACCTCTCTTTGGCTGAGGGTTTGAAGGGTGTGGGTCTCATCAAGACATCTGCCGAGACTGCTGTTGACGCTGGCGCTATGTACCTCTTTATGCCTCACGGCTTGGGTCACGGTATGGGCTTGGATGTTCACGACTTGGAGAACATCGGCGAGCGTTCGTTCGACTTCTCTACTGTTGCCGAGCGTGCTGCGAAGTCTGCAACCTGCATCCACCGCTCTACTTGGCGTGTTGAGCCAGGCACTGTGATGACTGACGAGCCAGGTATCTACTTCATCCCAGCGCTTATCGACAAGTGCCGCGCCGAGGGTAAGTTCACCGACATCGTAAATTACGATGCTCTCGACTCATTCCGCAACTTCGGCGGTATCCGCATCGAGGATGATGTTCTGGTAACCGAGACAGGCAGCCGCTTCATCGGCGACAAACTTCTCCCTCTCACCGTCGAGGAGTTGGAGGCTGTGGTAGGCTCGTTGAAGTAAGAATCTGTCGGTATTGATGGTGTGAATATGGTGTTCGAAAATATCTATTTGATAGATTAAAGATTTTGCCCTATTTTTGCAACACTAACAAAAAATACAGAACAGATATGAAGACAGATATTGAGATCGCAAGAGAGACAAAATTGAAGAATATCCGCGAGGTTGCCGCACAGGTAGGTTTCCCCGATGAGGAGGTATTCAACTATGGTAAGTATATCGCAAAGGTGCCTTATCGCCTTATCGACGATAAGAAGGTGCAGAAGAATCACCTTATCCTTGTAACAGCCATCACCGCCACAAAGGCAGGTGTTGGTAAGACCACCGTGAGCATCGGCCTCGGTATGGGTCTCAACTACATCGGTAAGAAGGCTATCATCGCACTCCGCGAGCCATCACTCGGCCCTTGTTTTGGTATGAAGGGTGGTGCTACAGGTGGCGGCTATGCTCAGGTGTTGCCATCGGAGGATATCAACCTCCACTTTACAGGTGACTTCCACGCTATTACATCAGCTAACAACCTCATTGCAGCGTTGTTGGATAACTACCTATACCACAACCGCTCTACACAGGTGGGTCTGAAGCGCGTAATGTGGCGTCGTGTACTCGATATGAACGATCGCTCGTTGCGTAGCATCGTATCAGGTCTTGGAGGATCGGCAAATGGCATCCCAACTGAGACAGGTTTCGACATCACTCCTGCATCGGAGATTATGGCTATCTTGTGCCTTGCACAGAGCGTTGAGGATCTATATGTGCGTATTGGTCGCATCGTTCTTGGTGTACGCTATGATGATACACCTCTTACTGTGAACGACCTCGGTGTTACGGGAGCTGTGGTGGCGTTGCTTAAGGATGCTATTAACCCTAACCTTGTGCAGACCACTGAGCATAACCCTGTAATCATCCACGGTGGTCCTTTTGCGAACATCGCCCACGGCTGTAACTCAGTGATTGCTACAAAGACAGCGATGTCACATGCTGAGTATACCGTTACAGAGGCAGGTTTCGGTGCTGACCTTGGTGCTGAGAAGTTCCTCGATATCAAGTGTCGTCAGGCCGACCTTAAGCCCGACCTCACGGTTCTTGTGGCCTCAACACTAGCTCTTAAGATGCACGGTGGTGTGCCAGAGACGGAGATTAAGCTCCCTAATGCCGAGGGCCTAGAGCGCG
>JAFOCZ010000084.1 GCA_017380955.1 Alistipes sp. | reverse complement strand
TCGCTGATATGGCATCGGACCCTCGCCCCAAGATTCTGCTTGGCGTAAGTTATGCACTGTGGGACTTGGCAGAGAAGTATGCTCCGCAGTTGGGTGATACGGTGGTTATGGAGACCGGAGGTATGAAGGGTCGCCGCGAGGAGATATCCAAGAGCGCGCTGCACGATATTTTGTGCCGAGGTTTCGGCGTGGAGAGCATCCATTCGGAGTATGGTATGGCAGAGTTGACATCCCAGGCATACTCCGAGGGTGGGGGAGTCTTCAGAGCGCCACGCTGGATGCGTGTTATGGTGCGTGATGTGAACGACCCATTCGACCACCATCCCGAGGGAGGTCGTGGTGGTGTGGATATCATCGACTTGGCAAACCTCTCCTCTTGTGCCTTCATACAGACTCAGGACATAGGTCGTGTTATGGAGGAGGGTAGTTTTGTTATTGAGGGACGCATTGCCGGTAGCGATATTAGAGGTTGTAATCTTTTGGTGCATAACATTTTATAATGAAATACAATAGCGACATACTTAGGGCTCTGCACGCTGAGTTATACGACGTGCTCGCTGAGGTGGTGCGTGTCTGCGAGGCTGCCAATATCCCCTATTTCATACAGGGTGGTACGGCTATCGGTGCGCACTTCTTCGAGGATATAGTGCCGTGGGATGACGATGTGGACCTTGGTATGACGCGTGAGAACTACGAACGTTTCCTCGCCGTAGCGCCATCGCTCTTGGGTGATGGTTATGTGTTGCAGGAGTTTGCCACAGAGCCCGACACACCATTCTACTATGCTAAGGTGCGCAAGCGTGGCACACGTTTCGTGGAGCGTGAGTGGGTGGGTATGCCCATCGAGGAGGGTATCTATATCGACATCTTCCCTTATGATATAATCCCTGATGATGAGGCTCTTAGACGTAAGCAACGTCTTCGTGTAGGATTCCTCGTAAACTGCTTTATGGCAAAGAGTGTGTGGCTATGGCGATGGCTCGGCAAGGCAAATAATGGCGTTGCGCTGCCCAAGAGTTGGGTGTCGTGTGCTGCCATAAGGCTCTACGCAGCGCTGCACACTAAGGCTCAGATATACGACAAACTAAAGCGTGAACTGACGCGCTACAACGATAGCGATGGAGCGTACTACAACATTGTGCGTATGCCCAAGGATATGATATCGCGCAAGGCTATAGAGAATCTTGAGCGTCGTAAGTTGGGTGCTATGGAGGTTATGGCGCCTTCCGATTTGGAGACCTATCTGCGTAGCCATTATGGCGATATTCAGAAGTGGCTGCCCGAGGAGAAGCGCCTAAACCACGCACCCGAGATTCTTGGTGTGGGGTATAGGCTTACGTCACGCGATGCACAGCGTATCTCGGTGGTTATACCACTATATAATAAGGAGTTGGAGGTGGAACGTGCGCTGCGCTCGG
Organism: Alistipes sp.; assembly: GCA_017380955.1. Taxonomy (GTDB): domain Bacteria; phylum Bacteroidota; class Bacteroidia; order Bacteroidales; family Rikenellaceae; genus Alistipes. The sequence continues at coordinate 8,412 of JAFOCZ010000084.1, read as the reverse complement.
TGCTTATGCAGAGTCTGCAGCCGCTGGAGATTATAGTGGTCAATGATGGCTCTACGGACTCCTCACGCGCCATCGTGGAGCGTGTCATAGCCGAGAATCCCGAGAGTAATATTCGCCTTATAACGCAGCAGAATAGCGGTGTCAGCGCCGCACGCAACAGAGGTATCGCCGAGGCTAAGGGTGACTATGTGGCTCTGCTCGATGCCGATGATTGGTGGTTGTCGGGGTATATCGCCGAGGTGTGTCGTATGTGGGAGTATTACCCCGATGCCGATGCATACTCTACGGCATTTGACATAGTCTCGGGTGATAGCCGTGTCAGTGCGCGAGTTCCTGAGTGTGAGGGGTATATAAACCCTGCTGCGGAGGCTCTGCAGTCGAGGTATCCTATAATCCCCTCTACGGCAACGCTGCGCCGTAGTGCCGTTATGGAGTGCGGTGGTTTCCCCGAGGGTATGCGTATCGGCGAGGATCAGTGGCTGTGGGTGAGGATGATGCAGCGTGGCTGTAGGTTTGCATTTTCGCCAATGTCTCTTGTGCGATACTCGCGTGAGGCATCCAACCGCTCGGCAACGATATACCGCTCCGAGCAAACGCAGCACTCGTTGGATATGCTTTATGACCCTCTGCAGTCGGAGGTGCTCAATGAGTACATAGCCCGCATCGCCATCGGTAAGGCTATTACGCAGAGTGTGCGTGGTGGCACGGAGGATGCCCGCCGTGTTGCGGAGCGATTCTCATATACAAGGCTCTCTCGCAGACAGTTACGCCGATTGCGTATTCTTAATGCTTTGCCTGTTGCTCTCCGCCCCGTGGCTGATGGCCTCTATTCCTCCCTCGCCTGGCTCATTAGGCGCAAGGGACTATGACGAGTTTTTTATGGGTAGTTATAGGGAGAGATGGGTAATTATGTGGGTGCTACCCATAAGTCCCCATCAATACCCATCCTAAAATCATCTCGCAGAGATGACAATATTACTAATTACTCATTCCTCACTACTCATTTCTTCCCCTATATCGCTATTTTTCTGCGTGGTAGGTTTGTTTTTTCGGTAAAGTTTTGTATATTTGTATTTCGAAACTTACGAAACTATGAACAACAGATTAAAAATAGGTATCTCACAGGGCGATACTAACGGCGTCGGCTGGGAGATTATCCTCAAGATATTATCCGATAACCGCATCACAGAGTTATGTACTCCTGTGGTGTATGGCTCGAGCGCTGCGGCAGAGTTCTACGGCCGTATGCTCAAGGATTATGAGCCTGTGGCTTTTGAGGCTATAGCGGGTGCTGAGTATGCCGTGGCTGGACGTTGCAACATCGTGGAGTGTGGCGATAAGGGTCTCTCGATAACTCCTGGTAAACCATCAAAGGCTGCTGGAGAGGCTGCTGCGGAGGCTCTACGTAGGGCTATGGCAGACCTCAAGAGTGGTGCTATAGATGCTCTTGTAACCGCTCCTATAGACAAGGAGATGATTCAGAGCGAGGCGTTTAACTTCACAGGGCATACCGAGTTCCTCGCCGCAGAACTTGGCGGTAAGCCGCTGATGATTATGGCGTCGGAGATTATGCGCGTAGGTCTTGCGACCATCCACGTTCCTGTGGCACAGGTGGCTCAGAGCCTCACAAAGGAACTTATCGTGGAGCGCATCGAGCAGATGAATCGCTCTATGGTTGAGGACTTTGGTGTTGTGAAACCTCGTGTTGCGGTGCTGGCGCTAAACCCTCACGCTGGTGATGGTGGCTTGCTCGGCTCGGAGGAGGCAGAGATTATAAAGCCTGCTATTGTCGAGGCATTCCAGAAGGATATCCTCGCCTTTGGACCTTTCGCTGCCGATGGCTTCTTCGCATCGGGACAGTTCAAGAACTACGACGCGATACTTGCTATGTACCACGACCAGGGTCTCGCGCCTTTCAAGACCCTAACGCCCGATGGTGTAAACTTCTCGGCATCGCTGGATGCGGTACGCACATCGCCAGACCACGGCGTGGCATACGACATTGCCGGTAAGGGTATCGCCGATGAGCAGTCTATGCGTAACGCTATCTATATGGCTATGGACATCGTTCGCCGCCGTAGAGAGTGGGCACGCTGGACAGCACGTCCTCTGGAGCACTTCGAGAGAGAGAAGGGTCGCGATATCTCCATCAAGGATTTGCCCGAGCAGGAGCATAAGGATTAATGAGGAGTGAGGAATGAGGAATTAGTAATCCTTTCGCCTCTTTGAGGCGATTATGGAATAGGTAGTTATAGGGAGAGATAGGTAGTTATGGGTATCCCCATCAATCCCCAAAATCATCTCGCAGAGATGACACCATTACTAATTACTAATTAACCCATTACTAATTAGAATAGAAGACACTGAGCACAACTGAGTAGTAATCCGTCTCGTTATTGTGGAGCTGCGAAGGTGCTCAAAATAATAACTTTTTAAAACAACTAAACAATTATGGTTAAAGTAACCTTTCCTGATGGCTCGGTAAGAGAGTTTGCCAAAGGGACAACTGCCTTTCAGGTGGCAGAGAGCATCAGCCCTCGTTTAGCTGCTGACTCACTCGCAGCCGAGGTAAACGGCGCAACTGTAGATATGATGCGCGCTATCGATTGTGACTGTACAATCAAATTCTTCAAGTGGGACGACGCCGAGGGTAAGCACGCCTTCTGGCACACATCATCACACCTCTTGGCAGAGGCTTTGGAGGCTCTCTACCCAGGTATTAAGTTTGGTATCGGTCCTGCTATCGACAACGGTTTCTACTACGACGTAGACTCTCCTGTGGCAATCACCGAGGCTGACCTCGAGAAGATTGAGGCAAAGATGATTGAACTATCGCGCAACAAGGAGGCTTTGGTGCGCAGCGAGGTATCTAAGGCTGATGCGCTCAAGACCTTCACCGAGAAGGGCGACCAGTACAAGGTGGAACTTATCACCGACCTCGAGGATGGCACAATCTCGTTCTACACAAATGGTGCTTTCACAGACCTATGTCGTGGTCCACATATCCCTAACACGGGCTATATCAAGGCTATCAAGTTGACATCTATCGCTGGTGCTTACTGGCGTGGTAACGAGAAGAACAAGATGCTTACCCGTATCTATGGTGTGTCGTTCCCTAAGAAGTCGATGCTCGACGAGCACCTCGCAATGTTGGAGGAGGCTAAGAAGCGTGACCACCGTAAACTCGGCAAGGATCTCGAGTTGTTTATGTTCTCACAGCGTGTAGGTCAGGGTCTTCCAATGTGGTTGCCTAAGGGTGCAGAGTTGCGCGACCGTTTGGAGCGTTTCTTGCGTCAGATTCAGAAGGAGTATGGCTACCTTCAGGTTATCACCCCACATATCGGTAACAAGGATCTCTACGTTACTTCTGGTCACTACGCAAAGTATGGTAAGGACTCGTTCCAGCCTATCCACACTCCATTTGAGGGTGAGGAGTATCTGTTGAAGCCAATGAACTGCCCTCACCACTGCGAGATTTACCGCTCTAAGCCACGCTCATACAAGGATCTTCCAGTGCGTTTGGCAGAGTTCGGTACTGTATACCGCTACGAGCAGTCTGGTGAGTTGCACGGTTTGACACGTGTACGCTCATTCACCCAGGATGATGCTCACCTCTTCGTACGTCCTGACCAGTTGTTGGAGGAGTTCGAGAAGGTTATCGACATCGTGCTCTACATCTTCCGTACCCTTAAGTTCGACAACTACACAGCGCAGATTTCACTCCGTGACCCTAACAACACCGAGAAGTATATCGGCTCGGATGAGAACTGGGAGAAGGCTGAGGGCGCTATCATCCAGGCTTGTAAGGAGAAGGGTCTCAACACCACTGTGGAACTTGGTGAGGCAGCATTCTACGGTCCTAAACTCGACTTTATGGTTAAGGATGCGTTGGGACGTAGTTGGCAGTTGGGTACTATCCAGGTAGACTACAACCTCCCAGAGCGTTTCGACCTTACATACAAGGGCTCTGATGACAAACTCCACCGCCCAATTATGATTCACCGTGCGCCATTTGGCTCTATGGAGCGCTTCGTGGCAGTATTGTTGGAGCACACAGGTGGTAAGTTCCCATTGTGGCTCACTCCAGACCAAGCTGTGGTATTGCCAATCTCGGAGAAGTACAACGACTATGCTCAGAAGGTGGCTCGTGAGTTGAACCTCCGCGATGTACGTGTACAGGTTGACGACCGCAACGAGAAGATTGGCCGTAAGATTCGCGATAACGAACTTAAGCGTATCCCATACTTGCTCATCGTAGGTGAGAAGGAGGCTGAGGATGGCTTGGTATCTGTACGTGCTCAGGGTGATGGCGACAAGGGTCAGATGACCATCGCCGAGTTCGCTGAGTTTATGAAGGGCCTTGTATCGGCAGAGATCGAAGCAAATAAATAATAATACTAACTAACAATTAACTAATTTGGCAGGACAATATCCATTCCGCCCACGCCCACAGGCGCAGGGGAATAACCAGCAACAGCAGCAGAACGGCAACCAGCAGCAGCGTGACCCTCGTGGTCGTCGCCCCCAGCAGGAGAACCCTAACCGCATCAACGACGAGATTACAGCACCTACAGTGCGTGTTGTAGGCGAGAACGTTGAGCCTAACTTGGTGCTTCCTATCAAGGAGGCGTTGCGTCTGGCTGATGAGATGGAACTCGACCTTATCGAGATCTCTCCAAAGGCTGAGCCTCCAGTATGCCGTATTGCCGACTACCAGAAGTTCCTTTACCAGCAGAAGCGTAAGGCTAAGGAGATCAAGGCTAAGCAGGTGAAGGTTGTGATCAAGGAGATTCGTTTTGGTCCACAGACCGACGACCACGACTACAACTTCAAACTCAAGCACGCCGAGAACTTCCTCAAGGAGGGTGCTAAGGTTAAGGCATACGTATTCTTCCGTGGTCGCTCTATCGTCTTCAAGGAGCAGGGTGAGATTCTTCTTCTCCGTTTTGCCAACGACCTCGAGGAACTCGCTCGTGTAGAGTTGATGCCTAAACTCGATGGTAAGAAGATGAATATGATTCTTGCACCTAAGTCCAAGAAGTAATTTGGCAAGATAAGGCAGCATCTGCGGCCGCTAACAAAAGGTCCCGACAATGAGCAGTACGCCAAGTACAGCCCATCGTCGGGATTTTTGCCGAGCGTGGCAATCTCTAACCATCAACGTTGTAGCGCTCCGTAGGAGATTCCCACGCTCGCTGCACTCGCTCGGAATGACATTTCTTGTATCAGTGGGTAATTATGGGGAGAGACGAGTAACTATAGGTAGTTTCCCATCTCTCCCTATCATTCCCCATCCTATTATCGCCTCGCAGAGGCGACACCATTACCCATTACTCATTACTCACTACCCCAAGACCAATTTCTTAATAGCCTCGGCGCACTGCTCAGGCTCCTCCAAAAAGCCCATATGTCCCGAGTGCTCGAGCCATACAACACCTGCCGAGGAGTCCGCAGCAATCATCTCCTGTGCCACATCCTCGGGGATGTAGTAGTCGTGGCGACCAAAGATAAACTGATGGGCGATGCCACTGTCGCGTAACTGCTCGCCGCGGCTCTTGCGCTCTATCATACCGCCAAGGATGGCTATGACACCCTCATCCTCGGTGATGAGAATCAACTCCCTGAGGTCCTCAATCCAGTCGTTGAGGCGCTTCACATTCTCGGGTGCGAAGCCCTGATGTGGAACAAGGCGCGCTAAGGTATTCTTCTTACCCGCCTTTATGAGTTCTATCTCTCTGCGGCGACGGTCACACTTCTCCTGGCTATCTGCCGAGGTTGTAGAACTCAGCAGGGTTATAGAGGCGAGGTTTGCGGCGTAGTTATCCATCATCGCTAACGCCACATATCCACCCATAGAGTGCCCCACAACGTGGTAGCGCTCTACGCCCAAAGCCTTCATAGTAAGTCCCACGCACTCTGCGAGATACTCCATAGTGTGGGTCTCTCTGTCGACCATCGACACGCCGTGGCCCGGGAGGTCCATAACAACAACACGACACTCGTCCTTGAGCAGAGAGATGAACTCATCCCACACAAGCATAGACTCTAAGTAGCCGTGCAACAGCACCACACACTCCCCTCCACGCTCGCTGTCGGCAACGTGCATAGGTGTGCTTCCCGCCATAATAAATTTCTCGGTCATAGTATAGCAATTATTTTATGCTTACAATATTACAAAATTATTATCACATAGGCAACACCGCACGCAAAAAAGTTGTTATTATCTGCCGAGAATTTTGTGATGGCAGAAAAAATGTGTAACTTTGGTCGTTATATATGCGTGATAGAACTATGCGAGAGATAGAATTCATAAAGTGCCACGGCTCGGGCAACGACTTCCTGTTGGTGGATGTTGTGGATGAGGCTAAGTATGCCGATGTAGATTGGAGAGAGTTTGCGCGTATGGCGTGTGACAGGCAGAGCGGCGTTGGCAGCGATGGTGTGTTGCTCGTAGTGCGCCACGAGGATGGTGTCTATGGTATGGATATGCTGAACCCCGACGGCACACGTGCCGAGATGTGTGGCAATGGCATCCGCTGTGTGGCACGTTATGCTATGGAGCGCGGCTATATCGGTGAGCGTGCGGTGTTACGCTCGGGAGGTCGCAACTACAATGTGGAGGTTGCCGGTGAGGTATACCCTGGCATCCCAGCATATGCTGTGGACATCGCCATAAGGCTGTGGAGCAGCGACTTCGCATTCTTCGCCGAGGGTGAGGAGTGGCTGTCACGCAAGGTGGAGGCGCTATCTTCGGAGTTGTGCTTCTCGGCGCTGAGCCTCGGTAACCCACATATGGTGGCTCGCGTAGAGCAGATATCTCTCGACACGCTTACGGCGTTGGGCGAGAGGGTCAAGGTGCTTAAGGATGTAGTGCCCAATGGCGTAAATGTATCGTTGTATGAGTGCCTGGATAGGCGTAGCATCTTTGTTGCAACGTATGAGCGTGGTGCGGGCATCACAATGTCGTGTGGCACGGCTATGACAGCCTCGGCAACGGCAGCGGCGTTGTGTGGCGAGGTAGACTGTGGCGAGCGCATAGAGGTGCGTAACCGTGGTGGCAGGGTATTTTGTACCACACATAAGACTGACGACGGCATCACCACACGCCTCGAGGGCAACGCAACGTTTGAGTGGCGCGGTGTTGTGACCATCGCCGAGGATGAGGTTACCTACACCATCCTTGATGAGTCGGGCGAGGCAGAGCAGTGGCACGCTGCAACGCAGTTATAAGTGAAAAGTGAAAAGGGAAAGGTGAAAAGTGAAAAGTAAGGTGTCTGCGACGCTATGCTTAATCAGTAGTGAGTAATTACTAATTAACCAATTACTAATTAACAGAGAGTGAGTAGGTTTGTGAAATATATCGTGTTGCTTATGGCGGTGATGGTGGTCACGGCCTGCAACGTCACACGCTCACTGCCCGAGGGTACATATCTGCTCCACGAGGTGAACATCGAGGATGATAAGCAGACACCACGCGACGAGCGCATAACACGCGATAAGGATGGCCTGGACACCTATGTGCGTCAGTCACCAAATAAGCGAATCCTAAACTTAGACTTCTACGTATGGGTATACGAGAAGGCGAATCCCGAGAAGAATAATTGGTGGAATAACTTCAAACGTAAGATTGGCGAGCCTCCGGTATTGCTCGACAGCACCCTCACGCAGAAGTCAGTGCAGAATCTCCAGACATATCTCCACACACGAGGTTACTTCTCGTCGAAGGTAGATTGTAGTGTGGAGCAGATGCGCCGCAAGCGCCGTGTGGAGGTCACATACACCATCACGCAGGGTGAGGCTACACGCATAGATAGCCTCGAGTATGAGTTCCGCGACAGGTCGCTAAGGAGCATCATACTCTCCGACACCGCCGCGTCGCTGCTTAGCCGTGGCACAATCCTCGACATCACGCGCCTCGATGAGGAGCGTAGCCGTATAGCCACGATGCTCAACAACCGTGGATATTTCGACTTTACGGTCAACAACATCAGTTATGAGGTCGACACCATAGGTCTCGGCACCCGTGCAAAGGTGAGGATGATTATCCTGCCAACGCTTGTGGGTTATGATGAGCGTGGTGGGCAGATATACGAGGACAACGCGGTATATCGCCTGCGAAATATAAACGTATATCCCACCTATGACCCTATGCTACGTTCTACGGTGGGCTTTAAGGCCGACGCTGTGGTGGATACTACATCGTATTATGGTCTTACCATTTACCGTGACCGTAACGCCGCCACGAAGTTGCGCAATCAGGTGCTGCGACACACCATATCGCTATATCCCAACTACATATACAACGCCAAGCAGATAGCCCACACCTCCAAGGAACTTATGTCGCTGGGTTTCTTCCGTAGCACAAAGATAGGCTTCGAGCGTGTCGAGGGCGAGGATATGGAGGTGTCGTTT
>JAFOCZ010000006.1 GCA_017380955.1 Alistipes sp. | reverse complement strand
TTCACCTTTCACTTAGACTTTCAGTCTTAGATTTTGCGGTTTCAAGAACATTTCGTAACTTTGCATAATTATAGTTACACAACAGATGAGTCCAAGAGCCAAGAAAAATATCGCCGATAACGAGGGCGACAAGACTCCAGCAAAGGAGAAGAAGTATGTCGAGACACCGCTGATGAAGCAATACTATCAGATTAAGGCGGTGCATCCCGATGCTATACTCCTGTTCCGCGTTGGTGACTTCTACGAGACCTTTGGCGAGGATGCAATAAAGGCGAGTAGCATCCTCGGCATAACCCTCACACGACGTGCCAATGGCTCTGCGTCGTATGTGGAGTTGGCGGGATTCCCACATCACGCCATAGACACCTATATGCCTAAGTTGGTGCGTGCCGGAGAGCGTGTGGCCATATGCGAGCAACTTGAGGACCCAAAGATGGTGAAGGGATTGGTGAAGCGCGGAGTGGTGGAGATGGTGACGCCAGGTATTGTGATGGGCGAGAATCTCGTGGCAGGAAAGGAGAACACCTTCCTCGCATCGGTATACTTTGGTAAGAGTGTCACAGGCGTGGCGTTCCTCGACCTCTCGACAGGTGAGTTCTACATCGCCGAGGGTGACGACATCTACGTTGACAAACTCATCTCCAATCTTCAGCCTAAGGAGATTGTCTTTCAGCGTGGCTACGAGGAGCGTTTCAACGACTCGTTTGGCGCTAAGCACTACACATATCGTCTCGACGAGTGGGTATTCTCGGAGAATGTAAACCGCGATAAACTATGCTCGCAGTTGGGTGTTAAGTCGCTGAAGGGCTTCGGCATAGAGGCTATGACAGCCGGAATATCCGCAGCAGGAGCGATACTCTACTACCTCGAGTTCACGGAGCATCGTCAGACCGCCCACATATCGACAATACAGCGCATAGACCGCAACGACGCGGTGTGGATAGACCGTTTCACAATCCGCAACCTCGAACTCTTCGCGTCGAACAGCGCAACGGCAAAGTGCAGTTTCACGGATACCATAGACCGTACCCTCACGGCGATGGGAGGACGTCAGTTGCGCCGCTGGGTGGCGATGCCACTTATGGACATTGCGAAGATACGTCTGCGTCAGGATATCGTAGAGAAGTTTGTCACGGATGGTGACTTTGCCGATGCTATGCGTGAGCAGATAGCCCTTGTGGGTGACCTTGAGCGTATAGCCTCACGCATCGCCACCGAGCGTGTCACACCTCGCGAACTTGTGCAGTTGAAGCACTCATTGGCAGCGATAGAGATTATCGCGGCGCTTATGAACTCCACAGACAACGAGGCGTTGCACCGCATAGCGCAGACCATTGACCCTCTGGAGGCGGTGCGCACACGTCTCGAGACCGAGATATACCCCGACCCCGAGACCAACCAGATACAGAAGGGTGGCATCATAGCCTCGGGAGTATCGGCAGAGTTGGATGACCTACGACGCATAGCGCTTCACGGCAAGGACTACCTCCTCGCCCTGCAGCAGCGTGAGAGCGAGGCTACGGGAATTCCGTCACTGAAGGTGGCATACAACAATGTCTTTGGCTACTACATCGAGGTGCGCAACACCCACAAGGACAAAGTTCCCGAGGGGTGGATACGCAAGCAGACACTCACAGGTGCGGAGCGCTACATAACCGCGGAGTTGAAGGAGTACGAGGAGAAGATAATGGGTGCGGAGGAGCGAATACTGCAAATTGAGGCTCAGATATATGCCGATATCGTGGCATTCGTAGCACGTCACCTTGTGGCTCTGCAGCGTGATGCTCGTGTCATAGCGCGTATGGACTGTCTGCAGTCCTTTGCGCGTATCGCCACCGAGCGCCGCTATGTGCGTCCCGAGGTTGACGACTCAACGGTTATAGATATCAAGCAGGGACGTCACCCTGTCATCGAGACCTTTATGGCCATCGGCGAGGAGTATATCCCTAACGACGTGCGCCTCGACCAGGAGGATCAGCAGATTATAGTCATCACAGGACCTAATATGTCGGGTAAGTCGGCGTTGCTGCGTCAGACGGCGCTCATAGTCCTGATGGCGCAGATGGGATCGTTCGTGCCTGCCAAGTCGGCACATATAGGCATCGTAGATAAGATTTTTACACGCGTAGGTGCTTCGGATAACCTTGCCGAGGGCGAGTCAACGTTTATGGTCGAGATGCTCGAGTCGGCAAGTATCCTCAATAACATCTCGGAGCGTAGTCTTGTGCTGCTGGATGAGATTGGTCGTGGTACAAGCACCTATGATGGTATATCTATAGCGTGGGCTATGGTGGAGTATCTCCACAACAATGCGCAGGGTGCTGCCAAGACCCTCTTCGCAACGCACTACCACGAACTCAATGAGTTGGAGAATATGTTGCCGCGTGTCAAGAACTACCACGTTACGGTTAAGGAGGTGGATAAGACCATTGTCTTCCTGCGTAAGTTGGTGCGTGGTGGCACGGAGCACTCCTTTGGTATCCACGTGGCGCGTATGTCGGGAATGCCAAGTTCGGTGGTGGCGCGTGCCGAGGCTATCCTCGCAAACCTCGAGAAGGTATATGGCTCGGGTGAGATAGTGCCTACGGGCGGCGTTACGCAGCGCGCCAAGAAGCGCAATGTCGCAGAGGTCGCTGCAGCGTCGAAGGATAATATTCAGTTGTCGATGTTCCAACTCGACGACCCTGTGCTGGTGGCTATCCGCGACCAGATTAAGGGTCTCGATATCAACTCGTTGACACCTCTCGAGGCGTTGAACAAACTTAATGAGATAAAGCGTATTACAGGCTTATAGTTATGACCATACAGGAGCAATATATAGCACGCCTCCGAGAACTCGTAGAGGCAAAATTTGGGCATCCCATCACCACCATCGAGGATTGCGATGCGCTGAGTGAGGCTGTGGGTGAGGCTACGAACATAAAACTCGATAGCCGTGCCTTTGTGCCTATCTTTGTCAAGACCCCACACCCCATAGCGCCACGCCCTGTGACGCTCTCAACACTCGCACGTTACCTCGGCTTCAACAGTTGGAGTGAGTTCTGCTCTACGGGCAGCGTGCTCCCTGGCGAGGATGTCGATAAGATTCCCGTTGTGCGCCGCTGGGGTGTCATCATCCTCACGGTGCTGGCTTTGGCGGTTGTTGTGGGTGCTATAATCTTCCTGCTTGCCGTGAGTGGCAAGGATACCTCGCACGCCGAAGACCGCATAGGTGCTGTTGCTGAGAGCGTTGAGACGCGCTGGGTGGCACGAACTATGGAGGAGTGCATAGCGCTGAGAGCCTCACGTTGCGACTCTACGTTTGTCAACACCCTCGATGCCTTTGTCGAGGAGTATGATGAGGCTATGCAGCGCGACATACCTCGTGACCTGCGTGCTAAGGCCTCGGAGGATGGTGTAGTGGTTGAGGATGCTGTGGTTGAGGCTTATGCCGACTCTATCGCCTCAAGGTGCAAGAGTATGTATGAGGTGCTCTACTTGGAGAAGTAGCCCTCGCACTTATGATGCGAAAAATGGACTGCTCCGTTCAGGGGCAGTCCATTCTGTTTGTTCTCCGTAGGGATTACTTTGACTCTGCGAAATACTTGTAGAAGTATGGCAAGGTCTCCAAGCCCTTGTAGAACTGGTCGAGACCATAACTCTCGTTTGGAGAGTGGATAGCATCCTTCGAGAGACCGAAGCCGAGGAGTATCGACTTGATACCGAGGATGTTCTCGAAGCCCGAGATGATAGGAATAGAGCCACCAGAGTAGAAAGGCAGTGGGGTAACGCCGAAGGTAGTCTCCACAGCCTTCTCC
>JAFOCZ010000083.1 GCA_017380955.1 Alistipes sp. | reverse complement strand
TCTCTGCATCGCTCGTCGTTCATACACTAACAACCATATGGACGTTATCGCAGCAGCATTGAAGAACGTATACGACCGTCGTAACGAGATCACACGCGGTGTGAAGATCGTATGGGAGACTGAGTTGATGCGTCACTTTACTGTGAAACTCGAGCGCTTGTAATTTTCGATTATAAGGCGGCATCTGCTGCCGCTAACAAAAATAAATGAGAAAGGGCAGTACGCATCAGTACAGCCCTTCCTCATTTTTTTTGCCGAGGTTACATCTACTACCTTTTCACATCAAATTCTCGCTCGCGGAGGCTGTACTTCTTGTACTATCCTCTGTATGTTCATCCTGAGCGGAACGAAGTGTAGTCGAAGGATCGCCTCGCAGAGGCGACACCATTACTAATTCCTCATTCCTCACTATTCATTAAGCACCGCGCGTAGCGCACCTTACTTCTCACCTTTCCCTTTTCCCTTTACAAAAAAAACGCCCACTCCGAAGAGCAGGCGTTATAGTTAGCAACTGTCCGTTACAAGTTGCCGAGTTTTGCGTTGGTGTCGCGGATGATGCGCATCGTAGACTCATCCTCCACAAAGATAGAGTTCAAGCCCTGCTGCTCCTGTGCTGGGTCGCCAGTGTAGTCATCACCCTTTGCCCAATACTCGTGGTCATCAGGGTTTGTCTCGGCATAACCACCCCAACTCCAGAAGTTACAGCCTGCGAAGACGCCATTCTTCTCGCGAGACTTCACGATGAGGTCGAAGACATAGGTATAGTACATATCGCGGCACGCAACAGAACTGCCCTTGCGGAAGTCCATATTATCGCGAGGCATACCAAACTCCTCAACAACAACAGGCTTCTGGATCTTCTCGCCAAGTGCCAAGTGCATATTTATATACTCCTCGGTATACTGGCACGACTGCTCCAAATCCTCGCGCATATGGTCACCACGCATCCACTTCCAGTTATAAGGCCATACGTGGCAGTTGATATACGAAATCTCGTCGATGGCGTGGATAGCCTCGCAGAGGTCCATATCCCACTCACAGCCGTAGTAACCCTCCGAGCCCGTAGAGATCATATGGTTAGGGTCTATAGAGCGGATGAGGCGTGCGGATGCTGCAAGCCACTCGGCGAAGGCCTCCTTGTTATTCACCTCCTTAGAACTGAAGGCACGAGGCTCGTTAGATATCTGCCACGAGAAGATTGCAGGGTCATCGATATACTTGATGCCTGTGTAGCGGTTGGTACGCGACACGATATACTTAACGTGGTCATAGAAAATCTGCTTCGCGCGCTCGTTACGCACAAACTCACCAGCAAAGGTGTTATACGAAAACCAGCCGTCGACACGTGGAACGAGCACAGGGGTCTCATTAGCCCACGCTACATACTGCGTGTAGCCACCGCTCCACTCCCAGGCGTTGTTGAAGTATAGCACAGCGGTCATATTACGCTTACCCAACTCCATCATAAGGTAGTCCAAACCTGCCAGTACCTCGTCGTTGTATACGCCAGGCTCAGGCTGTAGGTTAGGCTCTATCTTACCAAGAAGACCATTCTCACCCTCGCCGCCGACCAAGATGCGGAGGTTGTCGATGCCGTTAGCCTTCATAAAGTCGAGTTCCTTCTGTAAGCGCTCGCGGTTGCCACCCTCGCCCTCAGAGCCGAGGATTGCGCCATACCAGAAGTTTGTGCCCACGAAGTAGTAAGGCTCGCCATTACGCATAAACTGTCCATTCTCAACGGTGATAATACCCTGTGTTGGGGTATTGGTTGACGAACATCCTATAGCAGTCATCACCATAGCCACCAGGGCTACACACCATAATAGATTAAGTCTCTTCATCTCTCTATGTGTTATAAATTTTCACAAATGTAGCGAATTTTTCTGATATTACGAAGCACTTGTCGCTGCTCTTGGCAAAGAATTGCGTGGAGGGGTGGTGATTGGGCTGTTGTGCGTCACTTTGCAAAGGCGATAACCAAATGAAATCTATCACTCGAAAAGCAAATTTTTTTGAAAAAAACTCGCTTTTTACATTTGTAAAATTAGCGGGGAATACGTACTTTTGTAGTGTGAAATTGCGACCATATACCATTGTGTATAAACATAGGTGGTTAAAGTGTTGATAATAAGATGGTTGCACAAATGTAAACTTTGGTGGTTTATCTAACTTACAGAAGCGCTATGAAACGAATAATTTTGTCGGGTGGAGGTACCGGCGGACACATATATCCTGCTGTTGCGGTGGCAGAGGCTCTCAAGCGTAAATATGGCGAGGAGGTGGAGATTCTCTTCGTGGGTGCTGAGGGCAAGATGGAGATGGAGAAAATTCCTGCGTTGGGCTATCGTATCGAGGGTCTTCCTGTGGCGGGCTTGCAGCGTCGTCTCACATTGTCGAATCTGTTGCTTCCCTTCAAGGTTGCCACAAGCGTGCGCCGTGCAAAGCGTGTGATACGCGACTTTGGGGCCGACATCGTGGTGGGCTTTGGAGGTTATGCCTCGGCGCCTGTGCTCTGGGCAGCGCAGCGTCTTGGTATCCCTACGGTTATCCAGGAGCAGAACTCCTATGCTGGTCTTACGAACAAACTCCTCTCGAAGCGTGCCAAGCGCATATGTGTGGCATACGACAATATGGAGCGCTTCTTCCCTAAGGAGCGTATTGTGATGACGGGAAATCCGCTGCGTGGTCGTTTCTCGGCAGGTGGCGACAACCGCGAGGAGGCGTTGCGCTACTATGGCTTCAACGACCAGATGCCTGTGGTGTTGGTTGTCGGAGGCTCGCTCGGCACACGCACTCTCAACGAGATGATGAAGGCGTGGATAGCAGGGCTGGATGGCGTAGCACCTGTGCAGGTGATATGGCAGACAGGAAAATTCTATGAGCGTGAGATGCAGGAGTTCCTGCGTAACCACCCTACGAAGAACATATGGCAGGGAGCGTTCATCGAGCGTATGGACTATGCATATGCGGCAGCAGATGTAGTGTTGTCACGCAGTGGCGCTTGCACAGTGTCGGAGTTGTGCTTGGTTGCCAAGCCTACGATTTTTGTGCCATCGCCAAATGTGTCGGAGGACCACCAGACCAAGAATGCTATGGCATTGGTCGAGAAGGGTGCTGCCGAGATAGTGCGTGATAGCGAGGCTGTGGCAAAGGGTATGGCCGAGGCTGTGGCGCTCGCCACAAACGAGGAGCGTCTGGAGATGCTGGCAGCGAATATATCAAAACTGGCGATAAGTGACTCTGCGATGCGTGTTGTGGAGGTTATCGACGAGGAACTAAAACGAGCATAAACAATGGACAAGCATAAGTACGAGTATATCTACTTCTTAGGTATCGGAGGCATCGGTATGAGTGCCTTGGCACGCTACTTCCTCCACGAGGGATATGGCGTGGCGGGTTATGACCTCACGGCAACACCTCTGACACGCGCCTTGGAGCGCGAGGGTGCGCTGGTGCACTATGTCGACGACCCCGAGATGATTCCCGAGCATATGCGTGATGCGGAGAAGACATTGGTGGTGCTGACACCTGCGATACCTGCCGACCACAAGGAGTGGGCGTGGCTGCGTGAGGCAGGCTTCACCATCGAGAAGCGCTCTCAGATGCTGGGACACCTCAGCCAGGGTAAGGTTGTTATGGCTGTTGCTGGCACTCACGGCAAGACCACAACATCTACACTTGCCTCGTGGTTGAACTATGCTGCGGCAGGTGAGGGTAGTGCCTTCCTGGGTGGCATATCTCGTAACTTCAACTCCAACTTGGTGTTGGGCGAGGGCAATCGTCTGGTTGTAGAGGCAGATGAGTATGACCGCTCGTTCTTGCGCTTGTATCCCGATGTAGCTGTCATCACGGCCACAGATGCCGACCACCTCGATATCTATGGCACTGCGGAGGCTATGGTTGAGGCCTTCGAGACCTTCGCCTCGCAGATTAAGGAGGGTGGTGTGCTTATTGTGAAGCGAGGTGTGGATATCAAGTTCGATACCACAAATCGCAAGATTTTCAGATATTCTGTAGATGGGGGTGATAACTTTTGTGCCGAAAACATCTCCTTGGAAGAGGGAGGCCACTACCGCTACGATATTGTCCTGCCGGATGGTCGTATCGAGGGTTGCAAACTTGGCATCTTAGGCAAGGTGCATATCGAGAACTCGATTGCTGCGGTGGCTATGCTTTGGGCTGCAGCGCATATCGAGGGCAAGAGCCTCGACTATGATGCTGTGCGTAGGGCGTTGGCGGAGTTCTCGGGCGTTAAGCGTCGTATGGAGGTGTACCTCAATACTCCGGAGCAGGTATACATCGACGACTATGCCCACCATCCCGAGGAGTTGCGTGCAACGATATCGTCGCTGAGGGGTATCTTCCCCGGACGTAGTATTACGGCGATATTCCAGCCACATCTCTACACCCGCACCCGCGACTTCGCTGTGGAGTTTGCCGAGGTGTTGTCGGAGTGTGATAGGGTGGTTATGGTACCTATCTACCCTGCGCGAGAGTTGCCTATCGAGGGCGTTACGTCGGAACTCATAGGTAAGGATATTCGCACAGAGTGGGAACTTGTAGAGCGTGATGACCTCGCTCGTTATCTTGAGGGCATCGACACCGATGTGGTAGTAACATTTGGTGCTGGAAACATAGATGTTGTCTGCAACGATATCTATGAGGTGCTTAAACGAAAAACTAAGGAGTAACGTATGCTGAAGAGGGTTGCAACATACATAGGATATGGCCTTTTGTGGCTGCTGCTTATTGTGGTTGTTGTGTGTGCCGAGCGTCTGGTCACCAAGAACGAGAAGGAGCAGTTGGTCACCACTACCGATATTACGATAGAGGGCGGAGGCAGCAATCCTATGATTAACGCCGATGCAGTGTCGTGGTGGCTCAAGGAGCATAATGCGCACCCCGAGGGGTGTGTGCTCGAGAAGTTGGATATCGCAACTATCGAGAGCGTTGTGTCGAGCCACAATGCTGTAGACAGGGCTAATGTCAGCGTTACGTATGACGGATGTGTGGAGATAGATATCGAGCAGCGTGAGCCTGTAGCGCGACTTCGCATCACGGGCTACGATATGTATCTCAGTCGTGATGGTTATATGATTCCTGCCGAGGGTCTGTCACCTGTTCACGTACCTGTCATTACGGGCGACTACAAGCCACTCTTTGGCAAGCGTTATGTGGGCTATGCCCAGGATGTGACACGCGACACCATCGCGGTGCTCGAGGATAGCATACAACGTCTTGAGGATGCTAAGGTGCCTCACTACAATGCTATCACCGCCAACAACCAAGCACTTCGCGAGGTTAGGCGTTCGTCACCCAAGAAGACTATCTTGCAGTCTAAGGAGGTGTATGAGATTTTGAAGGCTGAATTCCAGGAACGCTATGGTCGTGCTGTGGAGGCTCATAGTCAGACAGACAGAAACATACGCAGCGAGATTGCGAAGTTGGAACGTAAGCAGGAGGAGTTGCGCCTCGTGAAGTACAATATCGAGCAGCAGGATAGGGAGTTTCGCGCACTGAGAAACTTTGTGCTCTCTATCTCTAATGACTCGTTTTGGAGCGCAGAGGTTGTGCAGGTGGTTGCTACTGGTGGAGGCGCGAAGCCTATGCAGATAGCAATCATTCCTCGCTCGGGTCGTTTTACCGTAGACCTTGGCACAATGGAGAATCTAAACAAAAAACTAAAGACATTGCGCCGCTTCTACGACAACGGTCTGAGTAACGTGGGATGGAATAAGTATCGAAGCATAAGCCTTAGATACGACGGGCAGGTGGTCTGCAGATAGCACCACTGAAGCCACAGGATGGGCTCCCCGCCATCCTTATAGTAATAGATAATATATAAATATCGAATACGACAATGAAAGGTAAGCAAATTGTAGCGATCGATGTAGGCTCAACAAATGTTGTTATAGCCGTTGGCTCTGTGGACGAAGATGGCGTAGTTACCATCCTCGGCATCACATCGGAGCCCGTTCAGGGAGTTAATGCGGGAAGCGTGGAGAATAGCGAGACCGTAGGACGTGCTGTGCGTGCCGCTAAGGAGCGCATAGAGAATAAGTTAGGTATCAAGATTACCGAGGCATATGCTGGTTTGGCGGGTGATTTCATCCGCTGTGTGCAGGTTACCGACCACGTATATGTTCAGGATGACCAGGGTAACGGCTGCAACCAGATTACGGAGCGCGATTTGGAAAACCTAAACCGCCGTATGCAGAGCGTGAAACTCCCCGACGACAAGGAGGAGATTATTATGAAGGAGCCATTGCGCTTCAAGGCCGACAACAAGGATGTTACGGAGCCTGTAGGAGCATATGGCAAGGTCTTGTACGGCACATATAACTTTATCCTTGCCGACCGCACTATGCGCGATCGTCTCTATCACTGTCTGTTGAAGCAGGAGATTACCGTCAAGAAGTTTGTGCCTAATGCGTTGGTTGCTCACCTCGGTGTTGCCACCACCGACGATATCGAGGAGGGTGCTGTAGTCATCAACCTCGGAGGTGGTGTTACGGATGTTACGGTGCTTCTCAACGGCAAGGTGCAGTACATAGCATCTATTCCTATCGGTATGCACACCATCAATGCCGATATCCGCGCCTATGGCATCCCTAACAGTTATGTTGAGGGTCTCAAGGTGAACTATGGTTCTGCGGTGTGCGACCTCACTACCGACGACAAGATTACCTTCCCTCATATGCGTAAGGGCACTACGAAGAGCATCCTTCGTCGTAACTTAGCGCGTATCATCGAGGAGCGTCTGCGCGATATCTGCGACTGGGTACGCCGCGAGATTAAGGAGGCTGGTTGTGGTCCTCGCTTCTCACCTATCGTGTTGCTTACGGGTGGTGGTGCAGAGATGAACTACATCGAGAAACTCTTCATCAAGGAGTTGGGCTACGACGATGTTCGCTCGGTGCTTCCTGAGTATGGCTTTGCGGAGAATCTTGGTGAGTTTGTCACACATCGCTCCTATGCTACCATCTGCTCGTTGCTCCTCTATGGCGCGAAGATGGGTAGTTGTGCTGTCGCTGTGCGTGCTACAGAGCAGCGTGAGCCAGGTGTTACACCAAAGGTAAACACCCCTGTAACTCCAGCAGCGCCTGTAACACCTCCAGCACCTCCAACGCCACACCAGACCCCATCGCATACGGAGACTGGCGAGACTAAGGGCGAGACCAAGCCAACAAAGGGTGAGCCTGTGGTACCACCAAAGCCTATCACACCTGTTGTGCCTGACACTGCCGGTGGCGATGGCACCATTAATATTGGTGGTGACACTCCGGAGCAGCCTGAGAAACAGGGCTTGCTGGGCAAACTCTTTGGTCGTAAGACTACTAACGAGGAGCAGGAGGATCGTTGGAAGAGACTCCGCGAGGTGGTCTTCGGTGTTGAGAACGGCAATGAAATTTAGGAAGTGATACGTTAAAAAAAAGAGCATATATATGAGCAATAATATTAATACTACAGAGACTACTGCTGCAGATCCTATGGTCGACGAACTCGCAATTGCGGTTAGTGGTGGCACACTCTCGAACATCAAACTCGACAGCGAGTCACAGATTATGGTTATCGGTGTCGGTAGCGCTGGTGGTAACGCGGTTAACCATATGCAATCTATGGAGATTGCTGGTGTTAACTTTGTGGTGTGTAATACCGATGGTAAGGCGCTGAATAACAGTCTTATTGCTAATAAGATTCAGATGGGTCCAGGTCTTGGTGCAGGTAACGTTCCTGCTGTAGGTCGCAAACTCGCTATTGAGAGCGAGGAGCAACTTCGCTCGTTGCTTGAGACCTCAGCACCCAAGATGTTGTTCATCGCAGCAGGTATGGGTGGTGGTACCGGTACGGGTGCTTCGCCTGTAATCGCAAAACTTGCCCACGATATGAACATCCTCACCGTTGCGGTTGTTACTATGCCATTGCGTGTTGAGGGTCCTAAGCGTTTCAACAACGCTGTTGAGGGTCTCAAGGAACTCAACAAGTGGGTGGACTCGTTGCTTGTTATCGACAACGAGCGTGTCAACGATTTGTATGGCGACCTTCCGCTTAAGGAGGCCTTTGGTCGTGCCGATGATGTTCTTGGTAAGGCTACTAAGGGTATCGCGGAACTCATCACCGTGGAGCAGGCGTTTATCCGTGTCGACTTTGCCGATGTCGAGAAGGTTATGCGTAAGAGCGGTCGTGCACATATGTCTGTTGTCAGTGGCTCGGGTGAGAATCGTGCTAAGGAGGTTGCCGAGTTGGCACTCTCATCATCGTTGCTCGACGACAACCATATCGTAGGTGCTACGGAGATTCTCATCAGTTTCTCTATCAAGGACATCGACCTTATCTCGCAGAAGGAGATTAAGCACGTTCTCGATTACATCCAAAAGAGCGCAAGTTTCAAGGATGACCGTGGTGACTTGCACGAGGCAGATATCATCTGGGGTGTCAGCGAGAAGCGCACGTTGGAGGATGATGAGATTGAGATTGTTGTTGTGGCAACACGCTTTGCCGATGGTCAGCAACTCAAGATTCAGACCGAGTATGTCAGCCCTCAGGAGGATGAGCCATTCCAGGAGGAAGAGGCACAGGAGGGTCCTGCGGTGACTACCGAGAGGCCTCGCCATCCTGTTATCGAGCCTCAGGAGCCTGTGGTTATCACACCTCAGCGCGACAAGTATAAGAAGATTGGTGAGATGATTGGCGAGCCAGCCTTTGTGCGTCGCCGTGTGTCACTTGCCGATGAGACGGAGCAGCGTACTACAACGCCTTTCAACTCAACAATTCGCCCTATGGTGGATGACGAGGAGGAGTATGGCACTGTGTCACTTTTCCCCGATGAGCAGTAACTAACATCGTTGTAGGATGGATGCAATAATGATTAAGGAGAGCCTCGATGTGATGCATATCATCACACTGGCTCTTCTGTCCATAATATTACTATTGTTTTCGGCTATGGCCTCGGGATCGGAGGTCGCCTTCTTCTCGCTCACGCGTGGCGATATGGAGGAGTTGGAGGGCAGTGGTAGTGCAAGTTCTCAGCGAGTATTGGACCTTCTGGCAAACCCAGACAGGCTGCTCGCTACGATACTTGTAACCAACAATATGGTCAACATCTGCTTGGTAATCACCGTTACACAACTCGTAGACGCCATATTTATCTTTAGCGGTGTATGGGAGTTTGTCTTCAACACGGTCATCATCACCTTCCTGCTGTTGCTCTTTGGCGAGATTATGCCAAAGGTCTTCTCGCAGACAAACCCCGTGAAGATGGCGCGTGCGATATCTGTGCCACTGAAGGCGTTGCGATGGCTGGTATATCCGTTGGCCTTTATCCTTATCCGCACGTCGAGCCGTGTAAGCCGTCTCGCTACCAAGAATTCCGAGATATCTATCGAGGAGTTGGCGGATGCTGTGGACCTCACCGACGCAGGCTCGGAGGAGGAGCAGAAGATGCTCTCGGGTATTGTGTCGTTTGGTCAGACCGAGGTGGTTGAGATTATGCATTCGCGAGTGGATATCACAGGTCTCGAGTTCGATGCGTCGTATGACGAGGTGCGTAAGGTTATCGTCGAGACTGGTTACTCACGAATACCGGTATATGGCGAGGATTTGGATGATGTGCGTGGTGTGCTCTATGTCAAGGATCTCTTGAAGCATATCGGCGAGGAGGATAACTTCGAGTGGCAGAAGTTGCTGCGTAAGCCCTACTTCGTACCCGAGCATATGATGATTGACGACCTGCTTAAGCAGTTCCAAAAGAAGAAAATACACATCGCCATTGTTGTGGATGAGTATGGTGCTACGCAGGGTCTTGTGTCGTTGGAGGATATCCTCGAGGAGGTTGTGGGTGAGATTACCGACGAGAGTGACGAGGAGGATAGACTCTACGAGAAGATTGGTGAGAACACCTATATCTTCGATGCTAAGATTCACATCGGCGAGTTTGTTGAGGCTATAGGCTTCGAGGAGGATGCCTTCTCGGATGTAGAGGGTCACGCCGAGACCTTGGCGGGTCTTATGATGGAATTAAAGCGCGACTTACCACGCCGAGGTGATGAGTTGCAGTCGCACGGCGTTAAGTTCTTCATAGCAACGATGGATGGTCGCCGTGTGGATAAGATTAAGGTTGAGGTAAATGGTTAAGGTTGTCGTAGAGCGTATCCCCACGATATTCCTATGCTGCGATACGCTAATCACCGCCGAGGATGTAGCCTCTGCAGCACGCTTTCAGAATGAGAAGCGTCGCTGTGAGCATCTGGCGTGGCGACGTGTGGTGCGCGAGGAGTTGGGGCGTGGTGTCCACATCTCCTACAACGACAACGGAGCACCGCAGGTCGATATCCCTGAGCGCTGGATAGGCGTGTCGCATAGCGAGAGGAGTGTGGCTGTGGCATTTGCCGATGAGCCTGTGGGCATAGACATAGAGTCCTCGGAGCGTGACACATTCGAGCGTGTCAAGAGCCGCTATATGAGCGACGAGGAGATGGCGCTCAGCGACGATGCACTGTGGGCGGTCTATGTGTGGACGGCAAAGGAGGCGATGTATAAACTATATGGTGAGCGTGGCGTAGAACTTCGTGACGACCTGCGTGTCGAGAGTTTCGACCCTCAGAGCCTTGTGCTTCGTGGCTCGTTGAGGGGAGAGCGTGGCGCTAAGGTGCAGATATCGCACTATGATGATGAAATGGTAGTTGCAGTGGCAACATTTGATAAATAAAAGATGGCATCAGCACATAACAATACTATATCTTTGGGTACCGACTCGTTGGGCAAACTTCTGGCGAGGTACTCCATACCAGCAATCATAGCGATGACCTCGTCGTCGCTATATCACATTATCGACAGTATCTTCATTGGTCACGGTGTCGGTGGCGCTGCCATCTCGGGTATGGCCGTCACACTACCGATTATGAACATAGCCTCGGCATTTGGTGCTATGGTGGGTGTGGGTGCTGCGGCGCGTATCTCGATACGTCTGGGCGAGGGTAACAAGCGCGCTGCGGAGGATACGCTGGGTAATGCCGTGCTGCTCAATATAGTGCTTGGCGTGAGCATTATGCTGGTGTTCCTGTTGTTCCTCGACCCCATCTTGATATTCTTCTCGGGTGGTGAGGCGAGTGCTGAGACTCTGGACTACGCACGCCGCTTTATGCGTATCCTGATGTTCGGTAACATCATCACACACCTATACTTAGGTCTCAACGAGCAGTTGCGTGCCTCGGGATATCCTCGTAAGGCGATGTTCATTATGCTGCTCTCCATAGGTCTGTGTACCATCCTCAATCCGCTCTTTATCTTCGGCTTTGGCTGGGGTATCGAGGGCTCGGCTATCGCCACGGTCATCGCGCAGAGCATCTCGCTTATGGTGCAGATTCACCACTATACCTCTAAGGGTAGTTTCTTGCGCTTCCACCGTCGTAGCCTGCGCTTCAAGAGAAATATCGTAACGGCGATATTGTCTATAGGTATGGCGCCATTCCTCTTGAATCTCTGCGCCTCGTTCGTAACACGATTTATGAACACCGCACTCCTAAAGTATGGCGGTACGGGTGCTATGGATGTGGTCTCGGCGCTGACGTTCGATGGCAATGTCGGCGATGTGTATGTGGGTGCGTATGGCATTATGAACCGCGTGATACTCTTCTTCATTATGGTTGCCAATGGCTTCAACCAGGGTATGCAGCCTATCATCGGCTATAACTATGGCGCTAAGCAGTATGGTCGTGTTATCAAGGTGCTGAAGTATGCCATTATCTGCGCGTCGTGCGTCACTACATTAGCATTCCTCATCGGTGTGTTCCTGCCTAACCAGGTTGCCGCAGCATTCGTAGATAGTTCGCATAGCGCTGCGGATATGGCTATGGTGGATGTCGTGGCACAGGGTCTCAGCATCGCAGTATTGCTGTTCCCTCTCGTAGGTTTCCAGATTGTAGCCGGTGGTTTCTTCCAGTATATAGGTCGTGCGCCATTGGCGATGTTCCTCTCTACTACACGTCAGTTGTTGTTCCTGTTGCCATTGTTGCTTACCCTCGCACCTCGCTATGGTGCTTTGGGAGCGTGGGCAGCGATGCCTATCGCCGATGCAGCCTCTGTGGTTGTCGCAGCAACGCTGATAACACTACAAATTCGTAAGTTAAGGAGGATGGAGCATAACCTGCATTTTTCACGCTAAATAGTCCTATAATAATAAGAAAACGCCTGTTCGAGGAGTCGAACAGGCGTTGTTGTATGGAGTAAGGATGATTACTTAGTAACGCTCTCCAAGCGCTTCATCATCACGAACATAAACAATGCTGAAAGCAAGCAGAGTACGATGAACACTGTCCATA
>JAFOCZ010000082.1 GCA_017380955.1 Alistipes sp. | reverse complement strand
GCAGATGTGTGCTGACTTTGCTAAGAAGGAGGGCCGTCAGCCACGTATTATGATCGCAAAACTTGGTCAGGATGGTCACGACCGTGGTGCAAAGGTTGTTGCTACAGGTTATGCCGACATCGGCTTCGACGTAGATATGGGTCCTTTGTTCCAGACTCCAGAGGAGGCAGCAAAGCAGGCTGTGGAGAACGACGTACACGTAGTAGGTGTATCTTCACTCGCTGCTGGTCACCTTACTCTCGTTCCTCAGATTATCGCCGAACTCAAGAAACTCGGTCGTGAGGACATCATCGTTGTAGTAGGTGGTGTTATCCCAGCACAGGATTACGAGCAGTTGTACAAGGATGGCGCTGCTGCTATCTTTGGTCCTGGTACTCCTGTGGCGACGGCGGCTATCAAGATGCTTGAGATCCTCGGATAATTTATTTATTGTGATAGCGACGCATTAGCGACGCTTCAATCAAAACCCCGAATGGGTAGTACGCATAAGTACAACCCATCCGGGGTTTCTTCATGTCATCGCCACTCCTGCATCGCTCTGACAATAAATATTCTCCTGTGTCCTAAGTACTATCCCACGATATTTTTTTATTACGATAGGACAAATCTGCTCCTCTAAAATCAGAAATTCATCTCGCTTGGGGCGGTGGCATTGATAGTTTTCTGGGTAGTTATAGGTAGTTATGGGGACTGATGGGTAGTGATAGGTAGCGAAGGGGTCACTTCACTGTCCCTAATCTCCCTAAATTCCATATAATTACCCATCTCTCCCCAAAATCATCTCGAAGAGATGACCCATTACTAATTACTGATTACTAATTACTCACTTCTCATTCCTTACTCATCGCTCCCGATGGTCTTGGCGTGGCGGTGTACCTCCCACAGGCGCATTCCCATCGAGAATGCCGACATACCATATAATATAAGGCCGAAGCCCACGAACAGCACCACCGTTTGTGTGCCTAACGTGCCTGGCATCCACACTATAAGGATGCTGAGGATAAGTGCCACCACGGAGTAGAATATCATCCATCCCGCATCACGAGAGCCATATTGGCGAAGATCGAGACCCATAATGAGCATACTGCTGGAGCGATATAGTAGCCAGCAGCCGAGTAGCAGTGGTAGTATCATCTCCGAGAGCAGGATGTTGAACATCAGCACTATGCCGATGATGATGTCGGCGATAGATGCCACCACAACCCATCCACGATGCACGAAGTAGTTCTGCGACGAGATGCTTTGCAGGAGGTTGACGATGCCCGAGAGCAGGATGGCGATGCCTAACCACAGCGCTATGGTGTAGTAACTTGCCACGGGGTAGATGAGTACAACGAAGCCTATGGCTATCATCGCTATGCCCACGATGATTGATAGCCACCAGCGGCGGATGAGGTACTCTGTTTTTGCGTAGATATCGTTTGTCATAGTCATAAGGTTTTCCGCATATAGAAGCAATAACCGTGCTACCATATCTATATATAGGTAGTAGGGTGGTCGTTGTGCTGCAAAATTCACGATTTTAGATGTTGGTATCTCGATACATTGCCTAAAGTGTTGGTATCTCAATACAAATTGCTATCTTTGTATTTTAAAGACGAAAATTAATTAATAACGATAAGAATATGAAGAGACTTTTTTCACTTTTGGCAATCGTCGTGGTGTCGCTATTGTCGATGACCACGCTCCAGGCACGCGAACTCAACGTAGTTCCCGAGCCAGCGTATGTAGACCTCGAGGCGGAGGGTGAGTATGTTGTGACGGCAAAGACACGCATCATCGTGGTGGATGATATGTGGGCTCCTGCGCAGCGTTTCTCGGAGGATATGACGCCTATCCTCGGTCTTGAGAAGCCTATGACAATGGCGAAGCGCGGTAACAAGGGTATCAAGGTACGCACAGATAGTTGCATAGCCCCTGAGGGTTACGAGATGACCGTATCGGAGGAGGGTGTGCTCATCATTGGTGGCACGGAGGCTGGTGTATACTACGGCTTGCAGACCTTGCGACAGATTCTCGTTACCAACAACTGCCGTGTGCCTTATGGCTTTATCGCCGATGAGCCATCGTTCAAGTATCGTGGTGCTCACCTCGATGTATGTCGTCACTTCCTCAGCGTTGAGGATGTAAAGGAGTATATCGATATCCTCGCAGCGCACAAACTAAACCGCTTGCACTGGCATCTCACCGACGACCAGGGCTGGCGTATCGAGATTAAGGTATATCCCGAACTTACCGAGAAGGCTTCTATGCGTAAGGAGACGCTCATAGGTCACGGCCTTGAGCCAAAGTGGTGGGATGGTAAGCCTTATGGTGGCTACTACACCCAGGAGCAGATTCGTGAGGTTGTTAAGTATGCCGAGGAGCGTTACATAACCATAATCCCTGAGATTGAGATGCCTGGACACTCACAGGCTGCCCTTCACGCATTGCCTTGGCTCGGCTGCCAGGAGCAGGATGTTGAGGTGTGGACAATGTGGGGTGTTACACCAGAGGTGCTCTGCGCAGGTAAGGAGACTACATACACCTTCCTCGAGAATGTTCTCAAGGAGGTCCTCGAACTCTTCCCATCGGAGTTGATACACATCGGTGGTGATGAGTGCCCTAAGGATCGTTGGAAGGAGTGTGAGCACTGCCAGGCTATGATGAAGGCTCAGGGTCTTGAGAGCGAGGAGGAGTTGCAGGGTTACCTTGTAACACGCATCGAGAAGTTCCTCAACGCCCAGGGTCGCCGCATCATCGGCTGGGATGAGATTTTGGAGGGTGGCGTATCTACATCGTCAACAGTTATGGCGTGGCGTGGTGCTAAGATTGGCGCATATGCTGCCGAGCACGGCCACGAGGTTGTTATGACACCACTTCCAATATGCTACTTCGACTTCTACCAGACCCAGAGCCGTGAGGGTGAGGGCTTGCGTATCGGTGGTCATATCAACTTCCAGAAGGTATATGCCTGGGATCCTTTTGAGGGTATCAGTGACGCGGCGCGTAAGAATATCATCGGTGTGCAGTGTAACGTATGGTCGGAGTATCTTACCGATTTGTCGATGTATGAGTCGCAGTTGTTGCCACGTCTTGGTGCTTTGTGCGAGGTGCAGTGGTCTGTAGACCGTCGTGACGAGACCACCATCCGCCGCAAGATGGAGAACCTTCGCAAGTTCTACGATGCGTATGGCTGGGCGTATGCACCTTATTACTTTGAGGGTAGGGAGTAAGATTTTAGTGAGGAATGAGTAATGACTCACCAAAAACGAATGGGGTTGTCCGCGTGGACAACCCCATTACGTTTCTCGTTTGGAGAGTTTAGATTGAGATGTTCAAAATCTCAAGTTTGAGGATACCGGCTGGTACCTGTACCTCTACAACCTCGCCAACCTTCTTACCAAGCAACGCCTTAGCGATAGGTGTGCCGATAGCCAACTTACCCTCACGCAAGTTTGCCTCGTTCTCCGACACGATGGTGTACTCTACCTCGCGCTTAACATTGTGGTTTAGAAGTTTCACACGGCTGAGAATCTGCACCTTAGAGGTGTCAATCTTTGTCTCGTCGATGATACGTGCGCGCTGGAGTGTCTGCTCGAGATTTGCGATGCGCATCTCCAAAAGACCCTGTGCCTCGCGTGCTGCGTCATACTCGGCGTTCTCCGACAAGTCACCCTTATCGCGAGCCTCGGCGATGGCGGCAGCGGCAGCAGGACGCTCCACAGATACCAAGTGGTGGAGTTCCTCCTTAAGTTTGTTCATACCTTCTGCTGTAAGGTAGATGATTTCGTTACTCATATTAAGAATCTGTTTTGAATTTTATTATATGAGTTAGACTGTTGCCTGTGAATATGTTTCGGCTTCTTTGTGACCTATTTTGGCATCTATTCACTTGTGCAGTTTGAAAATAGTCCACTATTATCTGCACTGCCCAGGTGAATATCTGTTCAAAATAGATTCACAAAAAATCTCGAAATAAAATTCAAACAGATTCTAACTCTTAAATTTTTTGTTTTGTTACAACACATAAAAATAATGAATCCTAATCCTCATCTCCTCCGCCGTGCATAACACGTGGCATAGACCTAAGATTAGAACTCCTAAGCGGGAGCCTCTGCGCTCCTTTGTAAAATGTTTCACAAAGGTACGCCAAATTTCTCAAACAACAAAATTTTTTGGCATAAAGTGTGCCATAGATGCTGCGTGGCAATATGCTCGCAAAGAATTTTGCGTGTCGCCATCGCAATAACTCGATAGTTTATAGCGTTATCCGTATGTAGGAAAAATATTTTTCTAAAAAAATTTAAAAAATATCTGTTAAATATTTCACAGAGTAAAAAAAAGTTGTACCTTTGCAGAGTGATTTCGGATTGTGAGAATGTGGGTGTGGGGATGCGATAGTCCGAGATATATATAATATAGGAAGAAAGAATTGTAGAATCTAATAAAAATCAAAAACTATGGCAACAATTGATCTATCAAAGTACGGTATTACCGACGTGCAGGAGATTGTTTACAACCCTTCGTATGAGACTCTCTTCGAGGAGGAGACTAAGGAGGGCCTCACAGGTTTCGACAAGGGTGTTGTAACCGAGATGGGTGCAGTAAACGTAATGACTGGTGAGTACACAGGTCGTTCTCCTAAGGATAAGTTCTTCGTAATGGACGAGACCACTAAGGATACTATCTGGTGGACTTCTGACGAGTACAAGAACGATAACAAGCCTGTAACAGAGGCTGCTTGGGCAGAGTTGAAGAAACTCGCTGCTAAGGAGTTGTCTTCAAAGAAGTTGTATGTTGTTGATACATACTGTGGTGCTAACGAGAACACTCGTCTCAAGATCCGCTTCATTATGGAGGTGGCTTGGCAGGCACACTTCGTAAAGAATATGTTCATCCGTCCTACAGAGGAGGAGTTGGCAAACTACGGCGAGCCAGACTTCGTAGTGTTGAACGCCTCTAAGGCAAAGGTTGAGAACTACAAGGAACTCGGTCTTAACTCTGAGACTGCTGTTGTGTTCAACCTCACTGAGAAGATGCAGGTTATCATCAACACTTGGTATGGTGGTGAGATGAAGAAGGGTATGTTCTCATATATGAACTACCTCCTCCCATTGAAGGGTATCGCTTCTATGCACTGCTCTGCAAACACCAACAAGGATGGCGAGACTGCTATCTTCTTCGGTCTTTCAGGTACAGGTAAGACAACCCTCTCTACAGATCCTAAGCGCGAGTTGATCGGTGACGATGAGCACGGTTGGGATGATGATGGTATCTTCAACTTCGAGGGTGGTTGCTACGCTAAGGTTATCAACCTCTCACAGGAGAACGAGCCAGATATCTGGAATGCTATCCGCCGCGATGCACTTCTCGAGAACGTAACTGTTGATGAGAATGGTAAGATCGACTTCTCAGATAAGTCAGTAACCGAGAACACTCGTGTATCTTACCCTATCTACCACATCAACAACATCGTAAAGCCTGTATCTAAGGCTCCTGCTGCGAAGAAGGTTATCTTCCTCTCTGCAGATGCATTCGGTGTGTTGCCTCCAGTTTCTGTTCTTACTCCAGAGCAGACTAAGTACTACTTCCTCTCAGGCTTTACTGCTAAGTTGGCAGGTACTGAGCGCGGTATCACCGAGCCTACACCTACCTTCTCAGCGTGCTTCGGTGCTGCGTTCCTTTCACTCCACCCAACAAAGTATGGTGAGGAACTCGTAAAGCGTATGCAGGCTTCAGGTGCTACAGCATACCTCGTAAACACTGGCTGGAACGGTACAGGTAAGCGTATCTCTATCAAGGATACTCGTGGTATCATCGACGCTATCCTCGATGGCTCTATCGATAAGGCAGAGACTAAGCAGATTCCTATCTTCGACTTCAAGGTGCCAACAGCACTTCCAGGCGTAGATCCTGCTATCCTCGACCCACGCGACACTTACGCAAATGTTGAGGAGTGGAACACTAAGGCTCAGGACCTTGCTGGCCGCTTCGTTAAGAACTTCGCTAAGTTCACAACTAACGAGGAGGGTAAGGCTCTTGTAGCCGCTGGCCCACAACTTTAATCTTCGATTTGTAGTGGGCTTCTTTAGCCCATCCTAAACAAAATCCCGAAGGCTGTACGTTATGTACTATCCTTCGGGATTTTTT
>JAFOCZ010000081.1 GCA_017380955.1 Alistipes sp. | reverse complement strand
GTCAGCGTGGTGAAAAATGCCATCTATAAGGTAATTCGTGCGGCTTCGCCTCAGGAACTGGGACGCAACATTGTGGTACAAGGCGGCACATTCCTGAACGAAGCGGTGCTGCGCGCATTTGAAAAAGAGATGGGCGTACATGTGATTCGCCCCGATATCGCCGGCCTGATGGGCGCATACGGTGCGGCGCTGTATGGCCGCAGCAAAGCCAACCGCGGACAGGTAAGTACATTGCTGTCTTCGGTGGCACTGGCAGATTTCCGGCAGGAGACCAGGACGGAAAAATGCCGTCGATGGGATAGTACCCACCCAATTTCTTGTCAGAAGGCGTGAGATGTGTTACATCACAAAAGAAACCACCAAGGGATAGTACAAATAGTACAGCCCTTGGTGGTTTACTTTTAGGGATGTGACGCAGATTGCGCCTTATCACAAGAAATTATTTCTTGGGGGTTGCCTTGATCTTAATCTTGCTAAACGCCTTAACGAGAGTATCGTTATTGGTCTTAGAAGAGTCGTAGGTAACGGTTACGGTCTTGGTTGCAACATCTACCTTAACATCCTTAACACCCTTCTCGTAAGGGATGGTGTTGGTAACCTTCTTAGCACAGCCGGCACAGTCGATGTCGGTGAGGAACTCTACGGTTACTGTAGTCTTCTCGTTCTTTTTAGGCTCCTGGGCATTAGCGATGCCGATGCCGAAAAGTGCTACGAGGCACATCAAAATAATCTTCTTCATAGTTATATGGTTTTATGTTATTAACGTATAGTCGTAAGGTTTAGTATATGTTGAGACGCAAGCCGATGTAGAACTTACGACCCATAAGAGGTCCCCACACCTGTGATGAGTTGAAGCCCTCGGCATATGGGGCGTTAC
This sequence comes from Alistipes sp., assembly GCA_017380955.1. Taxonomy (GTDB): domain Bacteria; phylum Bacteroidota; class Bacteroidia; order Bacteroidales; family Rikenellaceae; genus Alistipes. The sequence continues at coordinate 8,438 of JAFOCZ010000081.1, read as the reverse complement.
CGCCTACGATAGGGAGGTTGCCGTGTCCATCAACACCCTGGAGGTAGTTGGCGATATTCTCGCAACCGAGGTAGAGAGTGAGGTTACTCATCTTGTAACTTACCTGTGCGAAGAACATAGGGTATGATGGCGATAGTGTAGGAGTGTTCTGCGCTGCAAGGAGGTCACCACCCAACTCTGGGAGTCGCATAGGGCCGTTCAACTGCGCGGTAACGTCGAATACCCAGCGCTGCACGGCATACTGGATGTTCACAAGACCCTTGTAACGTGAGGTCAAAGGACGCTCCACGAGGTACTGCTCACCATCGCGCTCGAGAGTCATCTTAGCGTTGGTATAGCGGAATGTGGCGAAAAGGTCGAAGCCGCGGAAAGGTGTCCAGTTGAAGTCTACCTGGAAGTTATCGGTGTAGGACTTACCCTCGGTGTTGTAGATAAGTATCGAGTTATCGGCAGTCTCCTGGTCGAAGACCATAGTATTGAGGAACTGCGTGCGGAAGTAGTCGAAACTTATGGTTGTCTGGTCATCACCTGCAAGGCGGAATGTCTGCGAGATGCTACCTCCGAATGTCGCCGCAGTCTCCATATCGTTTGTGAGGTTGCCATAGGCGATATTTCGCGATGTGGTCATCATCCAGATGTTGTCGGTCACGAGATTCTGACGGCGGTAGCCCATACCTGCTGAGGCACGAAGCGTGGTGCGTGGCGTGATGTTCCACTTGATATGCGAGCGTGGTGTGAGGAGCAACTGTGGCTTAGAGTCGTAGTAATAGTCGCCATCGACCATAGAGTAGTCACCACGAAGACCTATAACAAGCGAGAACTTCTCCTCGATGTTGTAGGTATACTCCGCAAAGATACCTGGCTCGGCAAGCATCGACTTACCATCTACGCTCCACATTGGCGCTATGACACCAGCCTCCGACACGCTCTGCTGCAAGTAGTTGTTATCCATAAGGCGGAGATATCCCGACACACCAGCATTGAGCGATGAGCGCTGTGTGAAGTAGTGGGCATATGTGGCGTTGAAGCGGAAAGCATCCTCCAAAACACCAACAGTGTTGACACCGAAGTATGAGTCGGTGAGGTAGTTATCGTAGTCGAGAACCATTGCCACGTTGTTCTGCACAGCATCCTCAGGGTCACCTGTGAAGGTGCGCTCGAAGCCCACAGGGATACCGAGTTTGACATAGGCATTGATATTGCGGTTGTGAATCTGCGAGCCATAAGGAGTGGCGAGAGGATTCTCCAACATCTGGTCGTAGAGATCCTTCTTGTATGCCATCTGACCACCGAGGCGGTTTTCGTTGACAACCTTCCAGCCCCAGCGCAACTGCACACCACCGCTATTCTGCCACAACCACTTATTCGCCACGTTAATCTGGTTAGACTTTGGCATATCGGCAAAGCCATCGTGGTTCATATCGTGGTGCGAGGTATCCAAAGAGCCGTGCGCCATAATCACCGTCGAGAGGCTCTTGTCCTTAGTAAGTGGAATAGCCGATGAGACGTTAATCTCGGGGCGAAGTTCCGAGTCGAAGTAGAGGTTAAGGAAGAAACGCTCGTCGTCGGTAGGCTTGCGGTGCTCGAGGTTAATCTGTCCGGTGATAGCCTCGTGACCTGCGGTTACCGAGGCAACACCCTTCGACACCTGGATAGAGTTGAGCCACATACCTGGTGTATAACTAAGACCATATGTAGCACCAGCACCCTGCATAATAGGGCGATTCTCATCTAAAATCTGGGTGTATGTACCTGCAAGACCGAGCATCTTAATCTGTCGTGCGCCAGAGATAGCGTCGCTATAACCTACGGTTACAGATGCCGAGTTCTCGAAAGACTCTGCCAACGAGCAACACGCCATCTTACACAATCCTGCGAAGGATATCTGCTCCGAGCGTGTGATACCGCTGCTCTTGGCATAGTTACCACGCTGCTGACCCTCGACAATAACCTCGTCGATATCGACCGCCGATGCCGACAATGCGATGTCGAGAGTTGCTATGTCCTTAGCCACCTCAATCTCCTGGATATCGTAGCCAAGGAAGTCAACAACGAGAGTATCGAAGCCCGATACGCGCTTGATAGAGTAACGACCATCGGATGTAGAGGAAGCACCAGCGGTGGTATTCTTCCAATAGAGCGTAGCACCCACCAAAGGCTGACCACCATTAGCGTCGGTGATAACACCCGACAAAGTACGCTGCGCAAATGCCACGAAAGGCAAGCACAGCAATGCGATTAATAGAAATATAGATTTTTTCATAGTTTTGATATAGGCTTAATTGTTAATAACTAACGTACTACTCCCACATACGGAGTAGTAAACCATCTATGTGTTAGATGATTAAGCCAAGCAAGGTGGGGCTCTGAGCCCTGCAAAGGATATAGTTTGGGCATCAGGCAGCGCAACACTACGACACTCGCGGTAGAGTGTTGTCTCGGCGAGGTGCAATGCCTGCTCATTAGAGACATTATCCACAACCACGGGCAGCAACATAAGTGCCACAGCCTGTGATGCTCGGGAGTCACTACGCTGCGACGATGATATGTAGTCGGTGTGATTATCGCCAAGGATGGGGTGATGATGGTCGCAACAGTCAGCACTTATGACATCGCCAACCTCGCAACAGCAACACCCTGCCGAGCACTGCGCGTGGTGGTGATGGTGGTGGTGATGCTCATCGCAGAGCAGCAGCGACAACGACGAGAGCAGCGTGGCAACAACATATATTGTCACCATAACAAACGAGTATAACGTTCTGCGTCTTGCCATAATCCTCTTATCTACTTTTACCGCCTCGCTACTCTATAAGTCCGCACTCTGACAACTTATCGATCCACACCTGTGCGTCGCGATATGCGATGTTAGAGTCGATATCGTAACGTGTCTTGAGCAACTGCGCAAGCATAGCAATGTCGAACTCCAGACCCTCGACACTCTGCCACAAGTATAACGCACTCTCGTTGAGCGAGATTATCTTTGTGAGATCCATGCCGTGGTGACCCTGCATAATGATAACATTCTCATCCGCCATCTCACGGACCTTATACTGCGACTTTATCTTCATACTACAATATTAACACATTACGCGGCAAAGATACAAAATTTTTCTTACCTCTGCGCCATAACATCGTAAAAATTACATCCTTGGCACTTCCTACGCCCGAAAACCATAGTGCGAAGTGTTGGAATCTCATTACATTTTACTACCTTTGTATTGTTATGAGCGACAATACAAACTATACTCTACTATCGAAGGCTGAGGCTGTGCTCCGCGAGAGGTGGGGCTACGAGGCGTTTCGTCCTGTGCAGGGTGATATCATCACATCGGTGCTCTCGGGACGTGACACCCTGGCGCTTATGCCCACAGGAGGTGGTAAGTCACTGACATACCAGATTCCAGCGCTTATGATGGAGGGCCTGACGATTGTCGTAACGCCACTCATAGCCCTTATGAAGGATCAGGTGGACCAACTCCGCAAGCGCGATATCTCGGCTATGGCGGTGCACTCAGGTATGGATCAGCGACGTATAGAGATTGCGCTCGACAACTGCACATATGGCGATGTAAAACTCCTGTACATAGCCCCCGAACGCCTTGCTACAGAGGCATTTCGTGTGCGTCTACGACGTATGAACATCAGCCTTGTAGCCGTGGATGAGGCACACTGCATATCGCAGTGGGGCTACGACTTCCGCCCCTCGTATCTGCGTATTGCCGAGTTGAGGGAGTATGCCCCAAATGCCACATTCCTCGCCCTTACCGCTTCGGCAACAAACGTCGTGGCAAAGGATATTATGCGCCACCTCGGCTTCCGCGAGGAGCATATACTACGCACAAGTTTCGCACGCCCCAACCTGACATATGTGGTGCGCGATGTGGAGGATAAATACTACCACCTAAGACGCATCATCGACAATGTCGAGGGTTGCGGAATCATATATATGCGCACCCGTGAGGGGTGTGAGCAACTTACCGAGCAATTGCGAAATGATGAGATAAGCGCCAACTTCTACCACGCCGGACTGCCTGCTATGGAGCGCAACCTGCGACAGGATGAGTGGCTGCAGGGACGCACACGCATCATCGTGGCTACCAACGCCTTTGGTATGGGTATCGACAAGGCCGACGTGAGGTTTGTGGTGCACTACAACCTCTGTGACTCGTTGGAGGCATACTACCAGGAGGCGGGACGTGCGGGACGTGATGGCAAGCGCAGTTATGCGGTGCTGCTGCTCGGACCAAACGACACGGAGCGCATAGAGCGACTCTTCAAGGCAGAGTTTCCGCCGATACCTACCATAAAGCGTATCTACGAACTTATTTGCAACTATCTGCAGGTGGCAATCGGCGATGGTGAGGGGGCGTCGTTTGTCTTCAACATCTACGACTTCTGTCATCGTGCGAGCCTCTCGGCTGCCAACGTCATTAACGCACTGAAACTCCTGGAGCAGAACGAGATAATGACACTTCTCGACGAGCAGGATAACCCCGCAAAACTTATGTTTTGCTGCAGCCGTGATGCACTCTATAAGATTAACGCCGGCGGTGATGATATGGATAGAATGCTCTATGCCATACTTCGCCTCTACAACGGCGTATTCTCACACTTCCGTTCGGTGGATGAGTTGGATATCGCCAACTGGTCGAAACTATCCCCCGAGCGTGTCCACGACCTGCTGAAGATGTTGTGGCGTATGCACGTCATACGCTACATCCCAGCCACACACTCACCGATGATATACTTCAACACCGAGCGTCTGGCAACCTCCGACATCTTCATAGCCCCCGATACCTACCACCACCGCTACAAACTCGCCGAGGAGCGCTTCGCGAGTCTGCTAAACTATGTGAACTCCACAGACAAGTGCCGAAGTGCCATCATCGAGGAGTATTTCGGACAGGAGGATGCACAACCTTGTGGTGTGTGCGACATATGTCGTGCAAAGCGCAGCGCAGCAAAGCGACGTAGCGAGGATATCCCGACGCAGATTCTTAACATCATAAGAAACAACAAGTTAGGAGTCCGCGATATAGTATCTCTTATGCAGGGCGACACCGACACTATAACCGCTGAGATTGAGAATTTGCTGCGTAGTGGAAAAATTTCGATTACAGAGGGCGGAAAAGTGGAAATTAATGAGTAACTTTGTAGGTTAGATATAGCATAAACGACGACTTCGTAGCAATCATATAACAATGGCGTTTCAAAGTACGATAGATAACGACACCGTAGCATCACTCCCCGCAGCACGCTTTGGGGGGCGTATCGTTGTGGTGGATAGCGCAGAGCAGATAGAGAGCGCGTGCAACGACCTCAAACAACACTCCATCATAGGTTTCGACACCGAGACAAGACCCTCTTTCCGTGTGGGTGTGTCGTATAAGGTGGGACTGTTGCAACTCTCGACACCCGAAACCTGCTACCTCTTCCGCCTGTCACACATACGTCTCGACAACCGCATCCTGAAGATTCTCGGCGCACGCCACATCCTGAAGGTGGGTGCTGACGTATCGGGAGACATACGCTCGTTACACGCATTGCGTAACTTCCACGCCGATGGCTTTGTAGACCTTCAGGTCGAGGCATCGCGATGGGGCATCGAGGAGAAGAGCCTTCGCAAGTTATCGGCTATAGTATTGGGTATGAGAGTATCCAAGGCTCAGCGCCTTAGCAACTGGGAGGCAGAGATTCTCACCGACCAGCAGTGTGAGTATGCCGCTACGGATGCGTGGGTATGTGTGGAGATTCTCAACAAGTTGCAGAGCACAGAGCCTAAGAGCGAGCCTCTGAAGATTATCTCCGTAGCACCTCAGATGGCTACACCACAGCCACAGCACCACAAACATCCGCGTCGTCGTCACCGTCGTCCACGCCACACAACCGAGGAGTAAAACTAATGTAAACACCATATGGCAGATAAATTCAACATAGTCCACCTACGTCGTGGCAAAGAGGAGTCGCTGCAGCGCTGTCACCCCTGGGTATTCTCGGGTGCTATAGAGAGCATCACCGAGGGTCTCAAACCTTTGGCCGAGGGCGATATCGTAGATGTAGTGACCAAGCAGGGAGAGTTCATAGCACGCGGACATTGGCAGATAGGCTCTATCGCCGTTCGTGTTCTCACATTCGAGAAGGAGAATATCGACCAGCAGTGGTGGAATCGTCGTATTGCCGCAGCGCTGGGTATCCGCAAGGCGTTGTCGCTGAGCGATAGCAAGGATACCACCTGCTACCGTCTCGTTCACGGCGAGGGTGACCTGTTGCCAGGTCTTGTGATTGACATATACGAGCGCACGGCGGTTGTGCAGTGCCACTCTGTGGGTATGTACCACTCACGCGCGGCTATTGCCGAGGCGTTGCGTGAGGCATATGGCGATGCGTTGGAGGCTATCTACGACAAGAGTTCGCAGACACTACCTTTCAAGGCCGACCTTGGCGCAGTGGATGGATACCTGTGGGGACATAGCGCATCGAGCGACACCGTCGTTTTGGAGAACGGTCTTAAGTTCAAGGTCAATTGGGAGGAGGGTCAGAAGACCGGCTTCTTCATCGACCAGCGTATGAATCGTGACTTGGTACGCCAATACTCCAAGGGCCGTAAGGTGCTGAACACCTTCTGCTACACCGGTGGTTTCTCGGTTGCAGCCCTCGCAGGAGGCGCTACAGAGGTGGTATCTATCGACCTCTCTGAGCGTGCCGTGAAACTTGCCGAGGAGAACGTGGTGCTTAACTTCGGCGCTGAGGCACCTCACAAGGCTATAGCCTGCAACGCTGTGGAGTACCTCAAGGATATAGACTCGGATTACGACCTCATTATCCTCGACCCACCAGCCTTCGCCAAGCACCATAAGGTGTTGGGCAACGCACTGCAGGGATATAAGAAGATTAACGCCCGCGCGTTGGAGAAGATACGCCCCGGAGGCATACTCTTCACCTTCTCGTGCTCACAGGCCGTAAGCCGCGACCTGTTCCGCACAACGATATTCACCGCAGCGGCAATTGCACGCCGTAAGGTACGTATCATAGGTCAGTTGACACAGCCTGCTGACCACCCTATCAACATCTACCACCCCGAGGGCGAGTATCTCAAGGGCTTGGTGGTATACGTAGAGTAACATTAAACAAGAATATACGATGAAAAAGATTATGATTCTTGGTTGCGCAGTGGCACTTATGGCCTGTGGCGCAGAGAAAAAGAGCGAGATTATCATCAACGAGCAGAATCACCTTAACGAGGCTTATAACCTTAGCGCAGACCTTGCGATGCGTGTTAAGGATGCCACAACCTACGAGGAGTTCCGCGCTGCGGCAGATGAGTTGGAGGCATACGAGGAGGCATTCCGCACACAGATTGGCGGTGAGTCATACACCATATTCCTCGAGGAGTGTAACGCAATACTTAACGAATAAACCGATACTACGATGAAGAAGAATAGAACGCAGAAGGCGATACTCGCCACTATATATACCCTCTTTGTTGTGGGTTTGTTCCTCGGCACACGCTGTGAGTCACGCGTACACCTCACCACCCCCGAGCAGGATGCCCAGCACCTCGCACACCTCGCCGAAACCGTACACACCGAGGCTGACCTTCGTAAGGTAGAGCGCCTCGCATCGGAGTATGAGATTGCCTATCGCAATAGTTATGGCGGTGCTAAGGCTCTCTATTTCAAGTCATTGTATGAGCCTATTTTGGATGAGGTTGGTGAGCGCCGCGCTGCATTCCGCGCCGAGGAGGATTATCTTCTCGAGCAGCAGACAACACTCCACAACACCATCGCCGACCTCGACGAGGCGTGGAATATGCCACTGGGCAGCGAGGCTGAGGAGTTGGCAAAACTTCAGGCTAACAACGCTGCTGCTGAGGCTATGCGCGCAGAGTTGAGCGACCACACAGTGGCTAAGGAGTTGTATGCCGAGGAGATTATCGAGGCTGGCTACCCACAGCATATGCTCGATAAGATTGGTGCTATGGAGGCCGAGATTGCAGCCAAGAGCGCCGAGGTTGCCGAGATTGAGCATAAGAGCGAGATTATCGTTCTTGCAAATAAGTTGCAGATGAATCGCGACTTGTACACCCTCGAACTCAGCGAGGAGTAACCATCCGCACCATAACAATACGAGCCGAGGCACAACGCTTCGGCTCGTTTTTTGTATAATGTACAACTCTGCAAACGATTACTCCTCAGATCCATAACACCCTGCATACTGTACCACCTCTATCTTATCACTCAGAGAGAAACTATTAACAGTAATCCACGCACGTCGCTCAGAGCCACCAGAGGGGTTAGGCTCAACAACAATACGAATACCCGAATTCCATACAGGTAAGGCACGCGTAAAATCATCGTATACCTCAATTACCTCCACAAACGTAATCCAACTATCCTCTGGCATTTTGTCACCACACTCCGGATATACCTGACAGCCGT
>JAFOCZ010000080.1 GCA_017380955.1 Alistipes sp. | reverse complement strand
ATGATTTGGATAAAAGACTACGTCATTCCGAAGGAGCGTAGCGACTGTGGGAATCTCCTATAATTGTGATGAGATTGCCACGGGCTCGCGCCCTCGAAATGACGTTTTTTATATAAACTCTCGTTACGCCTCCACTTCCGCTCTGCGCTGTGCGACATCCTCGGCTGTTATTAGTCCCGCCTTAACAATCTCGTCAACCCATTCGGCAATGAAACTATTACCCACTCTCTCGAGAATCCAGGGGCTATCTTCTGCTCCTAACTTTGACAGGAACTCTGCACGAAGATTGGCATCACAAAGTGCGAGAATCAACTCAAAGGCATAGTTATGTTCTCCAGAACGAGTTAACGCCAACAGTTTCTCATAGCACCCTACAGGATCTGCAACGAGTTCAGACATTGTGTATAACTCATCATCATAAACATAGAGAGGATAGAAAAATCTTGGCTCCTCCACCCATTCGAAATCTCCACCTAAAGCATAGCAGCATCGCTCGATATCGGTCTCTAAGATTAGGTCATTAATAGAGTAGCAGGTAAGTCTTACGCTTGGCATAGCCTTACTTATCAACGCAATAACGGCATCACATCTCTCTTTGCTACACTCGCTATCAAACTCATAACCCCACGAAATAGTCTTCTGCGCATCATCAGCGTTTCGCATCACGAAGCCGTACTCCTTGAGGGCTTTCTCAGCAAGTTCGACCATTACACCATAATCCGATGCGTTCTCGGTATAGATATACATAGTACCAGGGTTATATTGCTCAAGTTTACCGCCCTTGTTCACATACAGGCTGGTATGAGTATCATCACCGACCTGTCGGTATTCCATATCCATATCTGGGAAATGTGCTACTACTCGGTCCAAGAACTCATAGAATCTATTGATGGAATCCTCTTTTACCTCCGAAAAACAAAATAAATTTATGCAATATTCGCCTTCTCAGACACCACAGCCACAAAGGCCTCCAAGCCCTGATTCTCCACCGTGCCATAGTTGCGATGCGTTCCATGCTTCGTACTGCACAACATCCACCTATTGCCGAAGGTGTACTCCAAGGTGAAGTAGGTAGCATCGTTATTCGCAGTGTTTATGAGTACAGCGCCATATGCAGCATCGGGAGTCTGCTTCGGCTCTGGGAATGTGTAGACAACCATCTCATAGTTGTCATTAACCTTCATCTTCTCGCAACGCAACTCCTCCCACTCGAAGGTAAAGTTCATATCATTGAACAATTGGATACTGCACTCCCACCAATCTTTGTCCATCAGGTCATCAACAGATATTTCCCCCTTTGATACATCATCCACCAAATCGGGGATAAACCTATATTGCAGAAAGTAGCGGTCAGAGTGCCTCTTCTCCTCGGTCAATGCGCGCTGCTCGTCAATAGCCTCCTCGATAGCCCTACGCATATAGGGAACAGCAAATTGGATAAACCTCTCATCACGAGGTCTCGACGCACTCTCCATTACGGCATTTATTAGACCCTTCTCACTCGCGGCAATGAGTTCCGGAAGCACAAGAACTCGGTTTTGATATTGGTTTGCTACGCTCACCACAAAACGCCTATTAGCATCTATTATCTTATCCATAGCCTCCTTGCTGCCATTAACGGCCTGCGGCAGCAACATCTGCTCCTCTTCAGCCGAGAGTAGCACCTCCGCGCCAATCTTCTTTAAGCAGTCCTGTATAGTGTCTCGCTTCATAGTATTAATCTTTATTTTACGTTCATATATATATCAAAGAATGCTAAAAAATTCAGTGTTTTCCGCAACTATTTTTTCACACATCCTACAAACATCTGCAAATCAACAAGTTATAAGACACAAAACCCCACTCATCCTACCACTCAATATGGTAGAATAGGTGGGATTTTGTAAAAAGATACAAACAAAAAAAGAGAGTTGATTTCTCAACTCCCTTTTTCTCTTTGCAAGTCGCGTAGGTTACTCCACTACTGGAACAACGCTAACGTATGACTTACCAGATGACTTCTTGCAGAAGCTAACTGTGCCGTCAACCAATGCAAAAAGTGTGTGGTCCTTACCCATACCCACGTTCTCACCTGGGTTGTGTACTGTACCGCGCTGACGAACGATAATGTTACCCGCCTTAGCGAACTGACCACCGAAAAGCTTTACACCGAGTCGCTTGCTCTCTGACTCACGGCCGTTCTTAGAACTACCAACACCTTTTTTGTGTGCCATCTTCTACTACGTTTTTAGGGTTTAACAATTAATCTCCTCAACGAGAACCTGTGTCAGATACTGACGGTGACCGTTACACTTCTGATAACCTGTTCTACGCTTCTTCTTGAACACAAGAACCTTATCGTCCTTCAAGTGCTTCAAGATCTTGCACTTCACTGTGGCGCCTTCTACTACAGGTGCACCAACCTTAACCTGACCGTCGTTGTCTACAAGCAGGACTTTGTCGAAGCTCAAGGTAGAGTTTTCCTCTCCCTGGAGACGGTGAACATAGAGCTTACGACCCTTCTCAGCCTTAAACTGCTGACCTGCGATCTCTACTATTACGTACATTTATCTAAAATTAATGTGTTTAGCGCGGCAAATATACAACATTATTTCGATTCTGCAAAGAGTTTGACATCACTTTTTCATTTTTCTCGTCCTTTTTCTTGCGTGGCATAATTTTAGCCCCCGAAAAATCGTTTACTTCGCGTCTTGCGTATGTCAAAACTTATTTGTAACTTTGAAAAAAATGTCCCACACTATGCACACCACACCACAATCACCTCTCCATCAGCAGACCTCGAACAACATCGATAACTCCATCAGGGAGTATCTCCTCGTGCAACAGTTAAACGCCGCTGTGCGCGCTGGGGCAGCCATTATGAAGATATACAAGAGCGTCGACGACTACGACATAGCGCTCAAGAGCGACCATACACCTATCACCATCGCCGACCGCCTGGCACACAACACCATCAAGGAGTCGCTGGGCATCACACGCATACCGATACTCTCGGAGGAGGGTCGCGAGATGAAGTACGAGGAGCGCCAACATTGGGAGTTGTTCTGGTTGGTAGACCCTCTGGATGGCACTGTGGAGTTCATAAAGGGCAATAACGAGTTTACGGTGAACATCGCACTTATGCTTAATAATATATGTATAAGCGCCGTGGTGTATGTCCCCTACCACCATAAGATGTATATCGCCGAGCGTGGTCGTGGTGCGTGGGTTATGCACGACGTAGCCCCCGCGGAGGAGGCAAACTACACCTACGACGATATACACAGCGCCATAGAGCAACTACCTCTCGCCTCTGCGGCACATACACCCTACCGTGTGGCGGTGTCACGCTCCCACCAGACTCCCGAGACCCACGAGCATATAGCGACGCTGCGCACCGAGCACCCCGACCTCGAGATTATCGAGCAGGGCAGTTCTTATAAGTTCTGCCTATTGGCCGAGGGCGCTGTGGACTACTACATACGCACCACGACAACCTCGGAGTGGGATACCGCAGCCGGCGAGTTGATACTCTCGGAGGCGGGCGGCACTACCACCACCTACCCCGATGGCAACACCCTCGCCTATAACAAGGAGTCGCTCAACAACCCCTGGTTTGTGGCACGCAGGGTGTGAGGAATCTCGCATATATCGTTTTTCCCGATAAGTCGTTCGATATTATCTATTTGATAGATTGTGAAAGTTGCACTATCTTTGCGGTACGAAAAATGAATAACAACTAAAATAGATAATAATTATGTCAGCGATACATTTAACAAAGGGTGGTTTTGAGAACCGCATTGCCAACATCTCGGAGATGGCAGATGGTTGGAATTTTAAGGGCACTAAGCCTGCTATTATAGACTTCTACGCATCGTGGTGCGGTCCTTGCCAGCGCCTGTCGCCTATCATCGACGAACTCGCCGAGGAGTATGCCGATAAGGTAGACATCTACAAGGTGAATGTCGACGATGAGGAGACCCTCGCAAAGTTGTTCCGCGTGCGTTCTATCCCTACCCTTGTATATATCCCTATGGGTGAGACACCAATCATCCAGGCAGGGGGTAAGACCAAGGGCGAACTCAAGGAGATTATCGAGACTCAACTCCTGAAGTAGCCCATCTGCATTAGTTAAGTAAAAGTGTTTGTTAGGTTGAAGAGGCTGGTAGGAATCTACCAGCCTCGATAGTTTTTATCAATGAGTAGTGAGGAATTAGTAATGAGTAATGGTGTCGCTCCGTTGGAGTGATTTAGTGATGGGTAATAATGGGGAGAGATGGGGATTGATGGGTAATTCCCCATAACTACCCAAAAATAAACCGCGCGCTAAGCGCACCTTACTTTTCAGTTTTCACCTTTCACTTTATCCATCTCCCCATAACTACCCAATAAATAAAACCGTCATACCGAGGAGGCGCACGGTAACCCTCTATGTCATTCTGAGCGAAGTGAAACGAAGTCGAAGAATCTCCTCGCTATGTGTT
>JAFOCZ010000079.1 GCA_017380955.1 Alistipes sp. | reverse complement strand
GTGGAGCGTGATTACGAGGGTGACACCTCGTTCCCCGAGGTCGACTACTCGAAGTGGAAGTTGGTCGCTGAGGAGCGCTATGAGCGTGGCGAGGATTATGATTCGCCATTCTCGTTCCTGACTTACGACCGTAAATAAAAGTTAACTCCTCGGGAAATCCCGAGGAGTTTTTCATTTCGGAGGTTATATAAACCTCGCTCTCTGCCAACCACGCCCCTGCGACGATGTTATCTCGCGCTCCACAACGCCGGTGAGGGCATCGGCAGCGTCGTCGTGGCGGTTGGCACGAAACAGACGGCGGTAGGTTGTCAGGTGTTGGTGAAACTCCGCCCATCGCTGCTGCCACCCCTCGGGCATACGGATGTTGTGTAACACCGTTGCGGAGTTCGACAATATGCGAGCCTCCTTATTACCACTCTGGTGAAACCACTCCACACGAATGCGTGGCACAAGGCGTTGCAGGGCGCGTGCAAAGCCACGACCGCCATTGTTACTCTCAACATATGCGTTGCGAATGTCGTTGCGCTCGAGCATCGTGGCAACAAGTTGCTCGGTCTCCTCCATAGGCGCCTGGGTGTAGACCACATCGGTGAGGTATATCACGCCATCCATATCCACAACATAGGCGATGGAGCATAGGTAGTCATCGCCCGTATCTGCCGTATCGGTGTAACTGCCGCGTGTGACAATGTCGCGAGGTAGGGTGGTGTACTCCCTGAAACCATCGCCATAGAGCAAGCCCTCGCGCGAGGTGGGGTGTCCCTGATACATAGCCTCAAAGCGCACGGCATCCAGACGGCGCTTGCTCTGCAGGAGTTCGGCACTCTGCTGCTCGGGCCATAGTGCCTCGCCTATGGCGCGAGGGTCTATGTCGGTTGGTGGTGTCGTCTTCAGCGCCTCGAAGTTCACGACAAGCCACTCATTGGGTGCTAAGGTGTCGATATCCTCCATCGAGCGCATCATCCTATGTGGCTCGGTGTTGCACAACTTGCCTATGAGATCCTCCTCGTGCCAGCGTGTGAAGACTATCAACTCACGGGAGTTGTTGTGCATTCGTGTGCGCACCACAGAGGTGTACCACTCCCAGCAGTTGCCTCTCACCACTGGCGACTGCGCCTCCATAGCATCCTTATACAGGTCATCGAGGATGAAGCAATCTACGCGGTTTCCTGTCAGCGAGCCCTCACGACCTACGCTCAGCAGTTCGCCCTTACGTCCCACGATCTCCACCTCATCCGAGGTGCGGATGTACCCTGCAGGCTTAGTGCCCTGCTTTATGGTGGTGTCGGGGAATATCTCGCCATACTCCCTCGACTCGAGGATTCGCTGCACACGGCGGTTAAACTTCGAGGCTAATGTTCCCGAGTAGGAGGCTATGGCGATACGCATATCGGGGTCGAGACCGAGCATATACGCCGGTAGCAACGTCGTAGCGCCAACGCTCTTGCCGTGCTGCGGTGGCACGGAGATTATCAACTTCTTGATATGCCCTGTGGCGTATGCCTCGAGGATGGCATAGTAGGTGCGGTGGAAGGGTGTCATATCTAAGAAGGGGTATACCCTCGTGGCAAACTCCGCAAACGAGGGTGTTGTGCGCTCCGTGGCGCAATCATTTGTAGGTATACTCTCCATCGCTACGTCAATCTTAGTGCATCCATCATCTCGCCAAACGAGAAGTCATTCGTAATCTCCTCGCTACCCATCTCGGTTGTCATATCCCACCATACGGGGACTATCTCCCTCTCGGTGATTATGGTTGGCAGCAGCGTGGGGATGCGTCGTGTGCGCACCACAACAGTAGTTCTTAGACGGCAACACACATCCTCATCGTCGTAGGCAACGACGCCATTGAAGTAGTCGCGGCAGCCAATTGCCTCCAACAGTCGTTGGGCAATCTCAACGTAAACATCATTTGAAAATTCGTACATAGTTGATTAATTAGGGTTTATTAATTAAATTTTTTGCTTTAAGTCTTGCAACTTCCGAATAAATTGCTTAACTTTGCGCTACAAAGATACATTCAAAAGTTTACTTTGTCAAGTATTTGATACAAAAATTTAATAAAATATTTTCTACTATGGAGACAGTTGGACAGCGATTGAGGGCTATTCGCAAGCAGTTGAATATGACACAAGAGGCTCTTGCACAGCATCTTGGCATCGGTAAGGCGGCGCTTTCGATGATTGAAACAGGCAAGGCAGGACTCTCGACACGAAACAAGAATATCCTTATTCAGGATTTTAACGTTAACCCCGAGTGGATTGAGGGTGGCAAGGGTAAGATGTTTAACGCCGAGCCCGATTTCACAGCCTTCACACACCGCACCGATAAGTCGTTGCCATTGCAGAGTGTGCCGTTGTACTCTATAGAGGGCACTGCGGGTCTCACACCGCTCTTTGCCGAGGAGTCTACGGCGCAGCCTATAAACTACATCCACATCCCTAACCTGCCAAAGTGCGACGGCGCGATATATGTTGTTGGCGACTCGATGTATCCGCTGTTGAAGAGTGGCGATATCATCCTCTACAAGCAACTTAGCGACGTTAGAGATGTCTTCTGGGGTGATATGTATCTGCTCTCTATCGATATGGATGGCGAGGAGTATATCACCGTTAAGTATGTTCAAAAGTCGGATGTAGAGGGCTGTGTGCGCCTTGTGAGCCAAAATCAGCACCACGCCGATAAGGATATAGAGATTAGCCGCATCCGTGCCATAGCGCTTATCAAGGCGTCGGTGCGTATGCATACCATAGGGTAGTTATGAAGCCTATTGTAGTTGCGTTTGACTCGTTCAAGGGGTCGCTAACCTCACCACAAGCCTGCTCGGCATTTGCCTTTGGCATCCACGATGTGCTGCCCGATGTTGAGGTGCGTAAAGTGCCGATATCGGATGGTGGCGAGGGCTTCGCAGAGTTGCTTGGCGAGGCTCTTGGTGGCGAGGTTGTGGAGTGCAACGCCTCCGATCCCATAGGGCGCAGATGTGTGGCGCACTATGCTATCGTGGGCGGTGATATGGCGATTATCGCCCTTGCCGAGGCATCGGGGCTGACGCTTCTTGCCGATGATGAGCGTAACCCTCTTGTGGCATCCACATATGGCACTGGCGAGGTTATCCTCAACGCTGTGGAGCGTGGGTGTAGGCATATTGTCATAGGTCTTGGCGGTAGCGCCACTACGGATGCCGGCACGGGAATGTTGCGAGCCTTAGGATGTCGCTTCTACGATGCCGAGGGTCGTGAGTTGTCACTGCCTATAGAGATCCTGGAGCGTACGGCGAGGGTTGATGATGCCGCGATGCGAGAGTTACTCGGAGGTGTGACGATAGATGTGGCGGTGGATGTCGACAATCCGCTATATGGAGAGCGTGGCGCTGCGCGTGTCTTTGCTCCGCAGAAGGGTGCTGATGAGGCTATGGTGGAGCGCCTGGATAGGGCACTGCGTGACTATGCGCATTTTGTCGATAGCCGTTGTGGCTACGATGCCTCTATGACGGAGGGCGCTGGTGCTGCAGGAGGTGTTGGCTATGCCTTTATTGCGCTCCTGGGCTGTACGTTGAGGCGTGGTATAGACCTCTTCCTCGAGATGGTGAAGTTCAGAGACGTTGTTGTCGATGCAGGGTTGGTGGTAACGGGTGAGGGTTGCGTAGATTCCCAAACCCTTATGGGTAAAGCACCCTCAGGTGTTCTGCGCTATGCCGAGGCGGCAGGTGTTCCCTGTGTTGCTGTAGGAGGTAAGGTTGTGATGTCGGAGACGTTGGAGCATAGTGGCTTCTGCGCTATCTATGAGTCCAAGCCAGCCTCTATGTCGCTATGTGATGCTATGCATCCTATACAAGCGTATCAGAATCTTCGTGATGTGGGGCAC
>JAFOCZ010000078.1 GCA_017380955.1 Alistipes sp. | reverse complement strand
GAATTTCGAAGCGATGTGCTGTACATTGGCGTACTGCCCATTGCTAAGAATATTCGTTAGCGGCAGTAGATGACCCCTTATCACAACAAACTCATTTACTCTTCAATCTTTGCACGTCGTGAATGCCAGATAAAGTACGCGATGATGGCTGCATACATCACGATGCCGAGGTAGATAGCACCCATAGAGCCTGCCCAGTCGGTGAGTACCCAGTCAACACCGGCAAAGGCGAGGATAGCACTTACAACACCCATCAACGCACCACCAGCGATGAAGCCCGATGCGATAAGTGTACCACGGCTGTTGTTAGCCTTAGCCTTCTCAGGCGTAGCATTGCGGTTTACAGCCCACGCTACAAGACCACCCACTACAAGAGGAGCGTTCAACTCCATAGGGATGAACATACCGAGTGCGAAAGGCAACGCAGGAACCTTTGCGAAGGTGAGGATAAGGGCGATGAGAGCACCAAGACCATAGAGAGCCCAAGGTGTTGCACCACCTGTCATAAGAGGCTTGATAACCGCTGCCATAGCATTTGCCTGTGGCGCTACAAGGGCGTTCTCACCTACGAAGCCATATGTGTCGTTCATAATAATCATAACACCAGCAACTGTGGCTGCCGAAACTGCAGTACCCACAAACTTCCAGGTCTGCTGCTTCTTAGGTGTTGTGCCGAGCCAGTAGCCCACCTTCAAGTCGGTGATGAAGCCACCCGCCATAGAGAGTGCAGTACATACCACACCGCCAATCACCAACGCCGCAATCATACCACTTGTACCCTCCAAACCGATAGATACCAAAACGAGAGATGAGAGGATAAGAGTCATAAGGGTCATACCCGACACAGGGTTAGAGCCTACAATGGCGATAGCATTTGCCGCTACGGTGGTGAACAAGAATGCGATTACGAAGACAATCAACAACGCGATGATGGTCTGGAACCAGTTGTGCAACACACCAAACTGGAAGAAGAAGAGTGTGGTGACGAGCACCGCGATGATGACGGTCATAATAACCTTCATAGAGATATCGCGCTGTGTGCGTGGCTCCTCAACAGCAACCTTCTTGCCACCCAACTCGTTCTTTGCCAACGAGAGTGCCGACTTGATGATGCCTGCCTGGCGGATGATACCGATAAGACCTGCCATAGCGATACCACCAATACCGAGTGGACGACCAATCTCACGGAAGATACCCTCAGGAGTAGACAACGCATCGTAGTTGATACCCATAGAAGCCAATGTATCGGGGAGTGTCGCTGGGTCAAAAGCACCAAGGATAGGTGTTACCAAAGGAATAACCACAAACCACACAAGTGCCGAGCCACCAGCGATGATAAGCGCATACTTCAAGCCGATGATGTAGCCAAGACCAAGCACCGCAGCCGAAGTGTTGAGACCGAATGTCAACTTAGCATTCGCCGCCAAGGCCTTACCCCAGCCCCACATCTGTGTAGAGAGTGACGATACCCACGCACCGAATGTAGAGACTATAAAGTCGTAGAGACCACCGATGAGACCCGCAGCCACCAGAATCTTAGCCTGTGAGCCACCCTTCTCACCCGACACGAGCACCTCTGTGGTTGCTGTAGCCTCAGGGAAAGGATACCTACCGTGCATCTCCTTTACGAAATACTTACGGAATGGGATGAGTAATACGATACCGAGGATACCACCGAGCAACGACGATAGGAACACCTGGTAGAACTGTGCATCGAGACCGAGGATGTAGAGCGCTGGGAGTGTGAAGATAGCACCCGCCACGATAACACCAGACGATGCACCGATAGACTGAATGATGACATTCTGACCAAGCATATTCTTCTTGCCACGCATCTGGCCGAGACCTACGGCGATGATGGCGATAGGAATAGCCGCCTCGAAGACCTGACCTACCTTAAGACCGAGGTATGCCGCAGCCGCCGAGAAGAGCACTGCCATAAGAATACCTATAGAGACCGAGTATGGAGTAACCTCCACAGGAGTCTGGTCTGCACCCATAACAGGGTTGTACTGTTCGCCCTCACGAAGTTCACGATAAGCGTTATCGGGAAGCGATGTGATTTGTTGTTTTTCCTGCATAATATTTTAGTTTTTAGTTGTTACGCACATATAATCAAACAAAGATACGCAAAATATTTGAGACTACAAAATCTCTATTAAAATGAATATTTTTCGCATCTATGCGCTTTGTTTTTTCGCCATTTATTTGTATCTTTGTCCGATTATATGCTTTAACGAGCAAATGACACTATAGGACAATAAACTAAAAAACTATATTATTATGCAGATAGCAGACAAGTATTCACCAGAACAAATCGAACAAAAGTGGTACGATTTCTGGATTAAGGAGAACCTCTTTCACTCGGAGCCTGATGCTCGCGAGCCTTACACTATAGTTATCCCACCACCAAACGTAACGGGTATGTTGCATATGGGTCATATGCTCAACAACACATTGCAGGATGTGCTTATCCGTCGTGCGCGTATGCAGGGCAAGAATGCTTGCTGGGTACCAGGTACCGACCACGCATCTATCGCTACCGAGGCAAAGGTTGTGGCAAAACTCAAGGCTGAGGGCATCGACAAGTCGTCGCTCACACGCGAGGAGTTCTTGGCACACGCCTGGGAGTGGAAGGAGAAGCACGGTGGCATCATCCTTCAGCAGTTGCGCAAACTCGGTGCTTCGTGTGACTGGGAGCGCACCTGCTTCACAATGGATAAGGAGCGCTCTGAGAGCGTGTTGAAGGTCTTCGTAGACCTCTACAACAAGGGTCGCATCTACCGCGGTGTGCGTATGGTGAACTGGGACCCATCGGCACAGACAGCACTCTCGGACGAGGAGGTAATCTACAAGGAGTCTAACGGTAAGTTGTACTACTTGCGTTATAAGATCGAGGGCTCGGAGGAGTATATCGTTGTGGCTACCACACGTCCTGAGACTATCCTCGGCGACACGGCACTCTGCGTAAACCCTAACGACGAGCGTTACAAGCACCTCGCAGAGGATGCTCGTGTTATCGTTCCATTGGTAGGTCGCTCTATTCCTATCATCCGCGATGAGTATGTAGACCTGGAGTTTGGTACAGGTGCGTTGAAGGTAACCCCTGCGCACGATGTTAACGACTATATGCTCGGCGAGAAGTATGGTTTGGAGTCTATCGACATCTTCAACGACAACGGCACTATCAACGACAAGGTAGGCTTGTACGTAGGTATGGAGCGCTTTGAGTGTCGCCGCGTTATCGAGGGTGACCTCACCGAGGCTGGCCTTATGGAGAAGGTTGAGCCATACACCAACAACGTAGGTTACTCGGAGCGTACAGGTGTGGCTATCGAGCCAAAACTCTCTATGCAGTGGTTCTTGTCTATGGAGGAGTTGGCAAAGCCTGCAACGAAGGCTGTGTTGGAGGATGTCATCAAGTTTGTACCTACAAAGTACAAGAATACATATCGTCACTGGATGGAGAACATCAAGGATTGGTGTATCTCACGTCAGTTATGGTGGGGTCACCGCATCCCTGCATACTACCTTCCAAAGGGTGGCTATGTAGTTGCTGAGACTGCCGAGGAGGCATTGCGTCTGGCACAGCAGAAGGATGCTTCACTCACTATGGCCGACTTGCGCCAGGATGAGGATGTTCTCGACACCTGGTTCTCATCGTGGTTGTGGCCTATCTCTGTTTTCGATGGCATCAACAACCCTGATAACGAGGAGATTAAGTATTACTACCCTACCAACGACCTTGTTACAGGTCCAGATATCATCTTCTTCTGGATTGCGCGTATGATTATGGCGGGTTATGAGTGGCGCAACGAGAAGCCATTCTCGAACGTATACTTCACAGGTATCGTGCGTGACAAACTCGGTCGTAAGATGTCGAAGCAGTTGGGTAACTCACCAGACCCTCTCGACCTCATCGCTAAGTATGGCGCTGATGGTATGCGTATTGCGATGCTTATGTCCGCTTCGGCAGGTAACGACGTTATGTTCGACGAGGCGTTGTGTGAGCAGGGTCGTAACTTCTGCAACAAGATTTGGAATGCCTACCGCTTGGTGAATATGTGGGAGGTAGACGCAAACCTCGAGCAGCCAGCATCGGCACGCGAGGCTATAGAGTGGTTCGACGAGGTTATGGCACAGAGCATCGAGCGTCTCAACCACAATATGTCGCAGTACCGTATCTCTGAGGCATTCACAGAGTTGTACCGTCTCTTCTGGGATGACTTCAGCGGTTGGTACTTGGAGATGGTAAAGCCAGCATACCAGTGCCCTATCGACGCTGCAACGTTGGCTCGCACCAAGCACTACTTCGATATGCTTATGCGTCTGTTGCACCCATTTATGCCTTTCGTAACCGAGGAGATATGGCAGGACTTGAAGCCTGAGGGCGAGGTATGCTCTATCGCTATCGCTCGTATGCCAGAGGTTGAGAAGCAGGCTGATGAGAAGATTCTCGCACGCTTCGCCTTGGCACAGGAGATTATCACAGCATTGCGTAACGTACGCCGCGAGAAGAACATCGCACAGAAGGAGGCTCTCACACTCAACTACATCGCTGATGAGAACTACCCTCAGGAGTACGCTGCGGTTATCGAGAAGATGGGTAACCTCAAGGCTATCAACACCGTAACGGAGAAGGATGCTACGGCTGCGGCGTTCATCGTTAAGACTACGCAGTATTTCGTGCCTATGGAGGGCAAGATTGACGTGGAGGCAGAACTCAAGAAACTCAACGACGACCTCACCTACTACGAGGGCTTCCTTGCATCGGTTATGAAGAAACTCTCTAACGAGCGTTTTGTGTCATCAGCACCTGAGAAGGTTGTTGCCAACGAACGTGCTAAGCAGGCAGATGCCGAGGCAAAGATCGCAGCACTCAAGGAGCAGATTGCAGCACTAAAATAGAGTGAAAAG
>JAFOCZ010000077.1 GCA_017380955.1 Alistipes sp. | reverse complement strand
GTACGCTCACGAAAAACCGTATGACGGTGATGGAGTTGGAGGCGTGTGGTATGGATGCTGTTGCAGAGATTGCAGATTGTATGGCTGTGAACTCCACTGCCGAACTCTCGGAGCAGGAGGATGGCAAGTTGTCGCCTATCGGTAATCCTACGGAGGGCGCGCTGCTTATGTGGTTGCAGTCGCAGGGTATGGACTATATGCAACTCCGCGATAAGTATAACGTAGTATCCCTCGTTCCATTCTCAACCGAGACAAAGTATATGGTCTCAGAGGTTGAGGAGGTGGAGACCAAGCGCAGAGTGCGTTTTATAAAGGGTGCTCCGGAGATTGTTATGGCTATGTGCGACAGGTTTGCCGAGGGTTGTGATGTGCACCACTACGAGCAGATTCTAAAGGGCTATCAGTCGCGTGCTATGCGTACTTTGGCATTCGCAGTGGAGGATATGCCTGAGAATGGCAAACCTGGAGAAATTCGCTTCTTGGGC
Source organism: Alistipes sp. (assembly GCA_017380955.1). Lineage (GTDB taxonomy): Bacteria > Bacteroidota > Bacteroidia > Bacteroidales > Rikenellaceae > Alistipes. Next base: position 2,695 of record JAFOCZ010000077.1, on the reverse strand, counting down.
GTTGTGGGAATCTCTGACCCTATACGCGACGATGTGGCCGAGGCTATAGATACCTGTATGAACTCGGCAGGTGTTAGGGTTATCATCGTTACGGGTGATACGCCAGGTACTGCGATGGAGATTGGTCGCCAGATTGGTCTTATCACCGATAGTGGTGAGGGTCAGATAATCTCGGGACCCGACTTTGCGGCACTCTCGGATGAGGAGGCGTTGGAGGTTATTGATAACCTGAAGATTATATCACGCGCACGTCCCGATGATAAGGCACGCCTTGTGACGTTGTTACAGGCTAAGGGTGAGGTAGTTGCGGTTACGGGTGACGGTACTAACGACGCTCCGGCGTTGAGCAAGGCTCAGGTAGGTTTGTCGATGGGTGATGGTACATCACGAGCAAAGGAGGCGAGTGATATCACCATTATTGATAACTCATTCGCCAGCATCAACAAGGCGATAATGTGGGGTAGATCGCTCTATCTCAACATTCGTAGGTTTATAATCTTCCAGATGACTATTAACCTGTGTGCTTGCCTCATAGTGTTGCTGGGTGCGTTCATCGGTCACGACTCGCCACTCACCGTAACGCAGATGCTGTGGGTAAACCTCATTATGGACACCTTTGCAGCGATGTCCCTGTCGTCATTGCCACCTGATAGGGGTGTTTTGTGCGAGAACCCTCGTAATCCTAATAGCCATATCATCGACCGTAAGATGTTGTGGCGTATAGTGCTCACGGGAGGTCTGTTCTTCGTGTTCCTCGCGGCGTTGTGGCAGTATATGTTCCATATCGAGATTCACTCAGTTAGGGATATGGTTGACCCTGAGAATATCGGAATCTTCTTCACGGATGTCTTCAGCCTCGAAAAGAAGTCGTTGCATCTCGGAGGTGTGGAGATGGGTATCTACTTCTCGGTGTTTGTGATGATGCAGTTCTGGAACTTGTTTAACGTGAAGTATTTCCGTACGAATAGAAGTCTTATTGGTGATATTATAGACCTGTTCCGCGATAGGAAACGTGTTCAGGAGTCGTACAATAAGTATTTCTTGCTTATCGCAGCGGTGATTGTTGTTGGTCAGGTGCTTATCGTAACCTTCGCAGGAGAGGTGTTCAACGTGGAGCGCATATCACTCAACGATTGGTTGTGGATAATGCTTATAACCTCGCCGGTGTTGATAATCCCCGATGTTGTGAGATTCGTATCGGGAGTTGTTAAGAAGTAAGTAAAGTAACGATAAAAAGAGAAGTATGGTGTCTAAAACTTGGTTAGACACCATACTTTTTTATTAGTGTTTGCAGTGGGGGCAATCGTGATGCTCGGCGAGGATGGTATGTGGGACGTCGCCGTGGGTGACCAACTGAATAGGGCAGTCGTAGTTACGGAGTTGCTCCTCGGTGATGATGTTCGACTCGTGGCGATGTACGTGGCGGTTGACGCACATTATGCTGCGCACAACGCTCGATATAGTGCCGATATCGTGCGACACCATAACAATTGCCATACGCTCAGCGAGGTGGTGTAAAAGGTTATACAACTCGTTCTCGAACTTATTGTCCACAAAGTTTGTAGGCTCGTCCAGCACCAGGAGTTTTGGATTGGAGATGATGGCACGGCAGAGCATCACGCGCTGTAACTGACCACCCGATAGCGCGCCGATGTGTCTGTGTGTCAAGTCGCTGAGTTTTGCCACCTCAAGAATCTCCTCGGCACGACGTCGCTCCTCCTTGCCATATCTCAATGGGAATCTGCGCTCCGACTGCAGACCACTCATCACAACCTCAAGAACTGAGATGGGGAACTCTCGGTCGAATGCCGAAACCTGTGGCAGGTAGCCAATATGAGGTTTGTCATTGCGAAGTATTGTGGGTGAGTAGGTGATGTCACCACTATGCTCTACGATGCCCATAATCGCCTTCACAAGCGAACTCTTGCCGCCGCCATTAGGGCCTATGATGCCGATGAAGTCATCGTTGTAGATGTCGGTTGTAACGTGCTCAAGAGCCACGACATTATCGTAGCGCACGCCGACATTGTGGAGTGTGATGATAGGTTCTCTACTCTGCATTGTTCTCTACGATTATATCTGTGATGCGCTCAATCTCTGCGATGATGTCCGCAGATAGTGGGTCGGTGACGATAACCTCTGCGTCACACTCATCGGCAAGCGCTGCAACCTTACCTATATTATATTGTGGCTGTATGAAGATGTGGTGAATCTGCTTGTCGCGAGCCTTCTTCACAAGTTCAGTTAGTTGGCGTGGCGATGGCTCTTTGCCCTCCTGCTCGATGGCTATCTGCTCGATGTGGTAGTCGTTGGCATAGTAGGTGTAGGCAGGGTGGTATATCATCATAGCCTTAGTCTGGCAACTGCTAAGTTTTGCGCAGCACTCACGGTCAAGAAGCAAGAGTCGCATATTGAGATTCTCGGCAGCCGTGTCGTACTTCGCAGAGTCGGGGTAGTGCTTCATAACGCTGCTATGGATATTCTTGGCAATCTGTCGTAAGGCTCGTGGCGATGTCCAGATGTGTGGGTCTATGCCGTGTTTGTGACCGCAGTGGCTATGAGAGCAAGTGCCGCTGAGGAGTTCTATGCCATCCGAAAGGTTAATCACACGCTCAGGGTTTGCTATGCGCTCCGCAAGGTGCTGTTCAAAGGTGATGAGACCTGTTGTGAAGAGCATCTGTGCATCGTTTGCCTC
>JAFOCZ010000076.1 GCA_017380955.1 Alistipes sp. | reverse complement strand
CATGTTCTTTGGTAGAGGCACAACAACACGTACGTGCTCAGGAGCAACACCCACACCACGGCAGATATCCTCAATCTTACCAGTGCCTGCTGAGTCCTGACCACCGGTCATACCTGTTGTGAGGTTATCAGAGATAACGATAACAACATTAGCGTTAGAGTTCACACAATCCAACAAACCTGTCATACCAGAGTGTGTGAATGTAGAGTCGCCGATAACCGCAAATGATGGGAACTGACCAGCATCCGATGCACCCTTAGCCATAGTGATTGAAGCACCCATCTCCACACAAGCGTGAAGAGCCTGGAATGGAGGCAAAGCACCCAATGTGTAGCAACCGATATCGCCGAAGATACGTGGATTCTCATACTCTGCAGCAACCTCGTTCAACGCCTTATACATATCGCGGTGACCACAACCCTGGCACAATGCTGGTGGGCGTGCTACAACGATATCATCAGCCTCCAAGTTCTCCAATGCTGCCATACCCAATGACTTTCGTACTGAGTCTGGGGTAAGTTCGCCAACACGTGGGAGGTCACCAGTCAAACGACCCTTAACCACAACTGTTGAAGGAACGATAGCGCGTACCATCTCCTCAACAACTGGCTGACCCTCCTCCATAACGAGAATCTCCTTAGCGCCATCCTCAACCATCTTCTCGATGAGTGCTACTGGGAGTGGGTACTGCGAAATCTTGAGAACGCTGCGAGAGTTGCAATCTGCGCAGTTCTCCATATAGTAGTTATATGCGATACCTGTGGTGATAACACCCTGTGCAGGATTCTCACCCTTCTTGTACCAGTTGAACTTAGACTCTACAGCAGCCTTCTGGAGGTCATCCTGCTGTGCGAGAAGTTCTACATAGCGCTTCTTGGCGAATGCTGGCAACAAAATCCAGCGACGTACATCCTCAGGACGTGAGATCTCATTCTGCTTACGTGGCTCATCGGTAATCTCCACAACAGCACGAGAGTGTGCCATACGTGTTGTCACACGCATCAATACTGGGAGTTTGAAAGCCTCTGACAACTCAAAAGCAGCGCGTGTCATCTCATAAGCCTCCTGCTGGTTTGATGGCTCGAAGATAGGCATCAACGCAAACTTACCATAGAAACGAGAGTCCTGCTCGTTCTGTGATGAGTGCATAGATGGGTCATCAGCAGCAACAACAACCAAACCACCATTAACACCTGTCATAGCAGAGTTAACAAATGGATCGGCAGCCACGTTCATACCTACGTGCTTCATACATACCAAAGCACGCTTGCCCATATAAGACATACCGAGAGCACCCTCCATAGCGGTCTTCTCGTTTGTAGCCCAGCGGCAGAAGATAGGATTCTGGGCATCGCCACGCTTCTCCTCGCGAAGTTGGATAAATTCTGTGATTTCGGTAGACGGAGTTCCTGGGTAAGCATATACACCCGACAGACCTGCATCGATAGCAGCCTGAGCAATAGCCTCGTCACCGAGAAGTAGTTTTCTCATATCGTTATTGTTTTAGGTTTGAAATTTTACAAATTCAGTATAACCACACCTACAAACGTATAGGTGTATAGTTATCTTGTCAAAGTTACGAATAATTTTCCACACCACGAAATATTTTCTTCTCTTTTTATATATAAGGTAGGGCGGGGATGTTGAGGTGGGCAGAGTGTGTGGAATCCTGGGAGGTTATCGTAGTAGAAATTTTCGGGCATCGTCACCCGAGTTGTAAACATTAGTTTTTTATTTTTTTATACTTATATTTAAATATTAAAAATTAAATAGAAATAATAATAGGTGTTGATTGTGTTAGTAACTTTGGTGGCTGAGGTTTTTCAACATTTTTTCTTATTCTTTTTTATTATTTTTCTTTATAAATATTTAAAAATCAATAAAATAGAAAAGATATGAACAGTTGTTGATAAACATTATCAACATATTAACTTCTTTATTTTATTAACATAGACTATTTATAAACTCCCGTAAAAATTAAAAATCGTTGTTGAAAGAAAATTTATTCTTTTCTCTTGCAAAAAAGAAACGGCCGTATATGCAACGACCGTTTCGATTCTGCAAATTTATTTTTCAAAATTTGCTCAACATTTTTCAACACTGTTTTTAACACTCCGCAGGTAACTTTTCAACAATCTTCGCAGCGATAGCAGCGTAATACTCCTCTACACGTGGATCGTAACCACCCGCAGGACGTCCCTCGTCGCTACCCTCCATAATAGACTGAATGATAGGTACTTCGCCCAATACATCTACGCCACTCTCCTGAGCATAGCGTGCTGCGCCACCCTTACCAAACAGATAGTAACGGTTGTTAGGCAACTCCTCAGGTGTAAACCACGCCATATTCTCCACAATACCCAACACAGGAATGTTAACCTGTGGATGACGGAACATCTCAACACCACGGATAACATCCGCCACGGCAACCTGTTGAGGTGTAGAGACTATAACAGCACCCGATATCTTCAACTCGTTGATAATAGAAAGGTGAATATCTCCCGTACCTGGAGGAAGGTCCACCAACAGGTAGTCTAACTTACCCCAACGTGTCTGGTGGATAAGTTGGTGAAGGGCGTTCACAGCCATACCACCACGCCACATCAAGGCATCTGTAGACTTAATGAAGAAGCCTATAGACATAATCTTGATACCCAGCGACTGGCAAGGGATGATAAAGTCGTGACCCTCCTCGTCGCGCTCAGCATCGGGGATATAACCCTCGCAGCCAAACATCTTATTCTGCGAAGGACCATAGATATCAGCATCCAGGATACCCACGTTATAACCTCTCTGGCGCAATGCCACGGCGAGGTTTGCAGTAACCGTAGACTTACCGACACCACCCTTACCCGATGCCACGGCGATAACGCGTGTAATCTCGGTAGTTGTTGTAATATTCTCCTGGCGGCGTGGCTTTGGTGCTGCCTCGCGGATGATGACCATACACTTACTCTCGGGATATACCTTTGTCATCAACTCCTCAACCTGGCGCTTCACCTTCTGCGCAAAGGGGTCACGAGCCTTCTGGAAACGTAGTGTTATAGCCACAGAGCCATCCTCACCCATATCCGCACGATCCACAAAGCCACTATCAACGATGTTCTGCTCCGTCTCGGGGTGTATGATTTGGCGTAGCAGCGCCTCTAACTGTTCGTTCATATTTAGTAATATTCTATTAGTTAAAACTCAATCTTCAAATCTCCAACTACGCGAGTCTGAATACCAGAGTGTGTGAATACCATAGGTATCTCCTTGATAATCTCTCGCATCTCATCACCGTAGATGTTATAGTCCAAGCCCAAACTCTTGGTATATGTAGCAGTCATAGAGTTAAGATACTCCTCGAAAGGTGTGAGAGGTGCTACATACTCACAAATCTTGTAGTTTGAAGAGATATCTGCCAACTCCACAGCCTTACCTACAGCCTCGTTGAAACCACCAATGGCATCCACAAGACCAATCTCCTTTGCCATCGTGCCGCTCCACACTCTACCCTCGGCAATCTCAAGAACCCTGTTGATATCGAGGTTACGGCCCTCGGCAACGTGCTGCGTGAAGGTCTCATAAATTCTATCTACGCTCTTTGTCAAGTTCTTACGCTGTATATCCGTAACAGGCTGGAAGATGCTTGGCGTAACTGCCGACTGTGATGTCTGTACACCATCAAAGGTAATACCCAAACGGTAGGTGAGGAAATTCTTGGCATTAGGAATCATACCAAACACACCGATAGAGCCTGTGAGGGTGCTCTTATCGCTGAAGATGTAGTCCGCAGGAGCAGAGATGTAGTAACCACCACTTGCTGCCATATCACCCATAGATATCACCACAGGCTTCACCTGCTGCAAGAGTGTCATCTCTCGCCACGCCAACTCCGATGCTATTGCCGAGCCACCAGGAGAGTTCACACGCACAACAACCGACTTAATAGCGTCGTTGAGGCGAGCATCGCGCAACTCACGAGCCAAACGTGAGCCATATACCGAGCCATCCTCGTAGTTGTTACCATCAACAATCTGACCCTCGGCGTAGATGATAGCCACGATAGGTGCGGTCTCAAACTCCAACGACATAGAGTTTCCTGCCGATGTGCTGAGGTGTGAGGTGTTGATAGAAGATACATAATCGGCAAGTGTTGTGGTGTTGAACAAGCCATTCTCATTGCGCTTAACACCATAGTTATCATACAACGTAAAGAGGTAATCCTCGTGATCCACAGCGTCGATCATACCTGCAGCAAGAGCCTCCTCAGGGAATGACACCGCGAGGTTGGCAGCATAACTCTTGAGAGTCTCAACGTCGATGTTACGGCTTACGGCAATATCCTCGCAGATGCTCTGCCATATAGAGTCTACCATCTCCTGATTCTGCTTGCGGTTAGCCTCCGACATCTTTGTAAGGAAGAATGGCTCTACGGCGCTCTTATACTTACAAGAAGATGGTCGGAAAATCTCTACGCTGATACCCAATTTATCAAAAGCACCCTTGTAGAACATAAGTGTTGTTGCACAACCATACCAGTCGAGCGATCCCTCAGGGTTTAGGACAATCTTATCAGCAACCGACGCGATGTAGTAGTCTGTTTGTGAGTAACTGTAGTCATATGCCACGATGAACTTTCCCGACTGCTTGAATCTATTGAGGGCATTACGCAACTCCTCGATAGAGGCTGTAGAGATTGCAGCACCACCATCGGTATAGATGCAGATACCCTTGATGTTATCATCCGATGCCGCCTGCTCTATCGCCGACAACACCTTCAGCAGTGGCAACGATTCTGTTACCGACATAGACATAGGGTCAAAACCACTGAGTGGCGATGATGATGGAGAGTCTGTGATATTCTCACCTATATTTATATATAGTACCGACTCCTCCTTGATGCCCATTTCATCCATATTCATACTAAGCAAAGCGCTCAACAACGAGCCTATTGCAAAAACGAATATACCTACGATACCTACTATCCAGGCAAGCATCGAAGCACCAAACATTTTTAAGAAATTCATAATTATAAGTTTTAATGTGTTTATAATTGTTTGTCTTATTTATCTATAACTCACTACTAATTAAACCATTACTAATTACTCACTACTCATTACTAATTACTCATTACTAATTACTCATTACTAATTATTTATCTTCTACCCCAGGTATCGCGGTCCAACGAGCGGAAGCCTATAGCCTCGGTGATATGCTGAGGCTCTATACTCTCCTTTGCCTCCAAATCGGCAATGGTACGTGCCACCTTTATGATTCTGTCGTAGGCGCGTGCAGAGAGGTTGAGGCGCTCCATAGCGCTTTCGAGTAGTGTGGCGCACACCTTATCCAATGCTGCGAACTTACGCAACATAGCGCTATTCATCATAGCGTTGCAGTGTATGTCGAGACCCTCGAAACGTCGCAACTGTATCTCTCGCGCGGCTATCACACGTTTGCGAATCTCGGCACTTGACTCCGCACGCTCCGTTGACGACATCTCCGATATCGCCACAGGCACCACCTCGATGTGGATGTCTATACGATCCATCAGCGGTCCTGAGATGTGGGACATATAGCGGTGTACGGCTGCCGCCGAGCAACTACACTCCTTCGTAGGGTGGTTGTAGTAGCCACAAGGGCAGGGATTCATAGATGCTATGAGCGTGAAACGTGCTGGGTAGTCTACGCTATACTTAGCACGCGATATTGTTATATGTCTATCCTCCAGAGGCTGTCGCAACACCTCCAATACGTTGCGTCCAAACTCCGGCATCTCGTCAAGGAACAACACACCATTATTTGCTAACGACACCTCGCCGGGCTGTGGTGACTGTCCGCCACCTATGAGTGCCACCTGCGATGTAAGGTGGTGCGGAGCACGGAATGGTCGTTGTTTTATAAGACCTTTGTTCGAGCCTATCTTTCCCGCTACGGAGTGTATTTTGGTGGTCTCCAGAGCCTCCTCGAGTGTCATAGGCGGAAGTATCGTAGGCATACGTCGCGCCAGCATCGTCTTTCCCGAGCCTGGCGAGCCAATCATAATCACGTTGTGACCTCCTGCTGCGGCAATCTCCAACGCGCGCTTTACATACCCCTGACCCTTGACATCCGCAAAGTCCTCATAGAACTCATCTTCGGAGTCTATATTGTTGATATCTATGTTGTTAGGTGTTGGGGTGTAGGGTATTCGCTCCTGGAGTATCTGACATATCTCCACCAGCGACTCCACACCTATACACTCTATGCCTTCGACCACAGCACCCTCCGAGGTGTTATCCTGGGGCATAAACACACGCTTCAGTCCTTTGTCGCGCGCCATAGCCACAAGGGGCAAGATACCCTTTACGGGGCGTATATGACCATTCAGCGATAACTCACCCACGAACATCGAGCCCTCGAGCATCGTGGTGTGTATCTGCTCCGTAGCCGTGAGGATACCCACAGCGATGGCAAGGTCGTAGTGCGAGCCCTCCTTGCGAAGGTCTGCAGGTGCGAGGTTTACGATGGTCTTCTTGGGTATTAACCTATATCCCGAATTCTCGAAGGCTGCCTGTATACGCTCCTCGCTCTCCTTGATAGTGTTATCGGGGAGACCCACGATATATAGGCCGAGACCACCCTCAGCAACGTTTATCTCTGCTGTAACCTCCACAGCCTCAATGCCCGATATAGCACCGCTATTTACCTGAATGAACATAAGTTAAACGTTTCGTAGTTAGCAAAATAAACCAGTGTTCGATGGGATAAAATGAGTTACTATACTACGCATATTACCTCATAGAAACTCATATTAACACATCGTCGCAGACACCACACTTTTCACCTCTCACTTTAAACCTGTGCGAAGCACACCTTACTTTTCCCTTTTCACCTTTCCCTTTTCCCTTCGCTTAGAATGGTGCTTCGTCTTTATTAGGCTGTGATGCTGGGCCTGCAGGGATGTCAAACTCACCGCCTCCCGACATCATACCACTCGAGAATCCCGACATAGGGTCAGGGTTGAAGCCCATAGGCTGGTTGCCACTCGATGATATATCGTCGTAGGTCTCCTGCTGGCGATAGTTGTCGCGGTTGTTGAGCGCTGTGGCAGTAACCGAAGCGTCGGCATCGGCAAACTTCGCCTGCTCCTTGATAAAGCGCAAAGGCACATCCGTAACCTCACCATTACGGTGCTTGGCGATGATAATCTCGGCCATACCCGCTGTCGACATATTATTCTCGTCGGTTGTAAGACCGTAATACTCGGGACGGTGGATGAAGGCTACAACGTCGGCATCCTGCTCGATAGCACCCGACTCACGAAGGTCGGAGAGTTGTGGACGTTTGCTACCACCACGGTTTTCGACATTACGACTCAACTGCGAGAGGGCTATGATAGGCACATTCAACTCCTTGGCAATAGCTTTCAGCGTACGTGAGATGAGCGACACCTCCTGCTCACGATTACCTCGTGTCTCGGCTGTTGAGGCTGTCATCAACTGCAAGTAGTCGATGATGATAAGTTTAATGTCGTGCTGCGTCTTGAGTCGTCGTGCCTTAGAGCGGAACTCAAATACCGACAACGCTGGGGTGTCATCAATAAATAGTGGTGCACGTCCCAACTCCACAGTGTTGGTCTCGAGGTGTGCCCACTGCTGCGATGTGAGGTTTCCGGTACGCAAATCCTTGGAACTGAGTTGTGTCTCGGCAACGATAAGACGATTCATCAACTGCACCGATGACATCTCCAATGAGAATACCGCCACAGGGGTCTTGAAGTCCACAGTCATATTACGCGCCATAGTAAGCACAAAGGCGGTCTTACCCATAGATGGTCGTGCCGCGATGATGATAAGGTCCGAAGGCTGCCAACCAAGTGTCACACTATCGATATCCGTAAATCCCGAACGCACACCGTTATACTCTCCTGCGGTCTTCGATGCCTCCTCAATCTGCGCCAATGATTTACGCAAGATGTCGGCTGCGGACTGCACCGAGCGCTTCACATTACCCTCCGACACCTTGAATATCTCCTGCTCGGCATAGCCTATCAACTCCGTAACATCCACATCCTCGTCGTAGGAGCGGCGCTGAATCTCCGTTGCTGAGCGTATCAACTCACGCTGCACATACTTCTGTGCGATAATCTTGGCGTGAAACTCCACGTGTGCCGCTGTTGCCACCTTCTGCGTAAGTTCTGCGAGGTATGCCGCGCCACCCACCTTCTGAAGGTTTTTCTGTGACTTCAGACGCTCGGTAACGGTGTAGAGGTCGATAGCCTTCATCTCGAACGACAACTCCTGAATAGCCTGGAAGATGAGCCTGTGCTCCTCGACATAGAATGTCTCGGCCTTCACATACTCCTGCACGTCGATGATAGCATCCTTCTCCAGCATCAATGCTCCCAGCACCGCCTGCTCAAGTTCCGTAGCCTGTGGTGGTACAGTGCCGTCAATGCCCGTAAGTTGTGTGTATGCCTCTCTATTATTCTCCGAAGATTTCTTATATTGCTTTGCCATATTCAACTGTGTAGTGGTCCCGAATTTCGGGTTGAGGTTAAAACATCCACAAAATTAAGAATTTTTCGCATACCGCCAACTATTTCTTGCCAACTATTTATCAATAGTTGTTTTACAGTTGTGAACACCGCTATGTTAATAAGTAAAAAAAGGACCCCAACAATTCGTTGAGACCCTATTACTGTGTATAAATTTGTTTTATTCCTCTACTTGATTTTTCCAATCGTCAAGAGCATTTTTGTCAAGAGTACATAGATAGATATATCGTTGCTCTGAATAATCCTCATTCATATAATCATCCATACCAAGTACACCATCAATGATTATGGTGTTATCCTTGAAATATATCACTCTTGCCGAGTATGTGTAATCGTGATATTTGCTTTTTGTGTATATTGTAGAACATTCTTTATTGTACGCGCACTCATATTTCATATCAATAAGGATGTTGTGAGTTGAGGTATCAGTTATGGCAGTATGTGTATAGAAAATACAATAACTATTTTCTAAAACAAAACCAAGAACTGCAGGTGATCCAGGTACTCTTGTGTTATCATACCAATTATTGTTGCTTAAGCAGAACGATTTTTCGAGAACTACACCATTTTCTTTTATAGCCTCAAGAAGCCTATCGCCATCAATATCATCGTTGCATTTCATCAACATTTCATCGATATCTTTATCTGTGATATCATCGATTTCGATAACCATATCGTTTTGCATATCTATCTTTTCACACGCCACACCGAGACCAGCAAATAGCATTAAGTAGCATATAAGTTTTCTCATAATAGTGTAGTTTTATATTTATTTGCAAAGTTAGAGAAATAATTCCAAATATACAAAAATTAGTTTGGTTGTAATAAAGGTAGAGGGCTGTTTTATATAATTAGTTAGACAGCCCTCTGGTTTGAGAATTATCCTTAAATTACTTCTGCAGTGGTAGCGTGGTAATCTTATCGCGGCCGAGGAGCATAACCTGTACGTTGGAGCGTGTGTCGTTGCTCATAGCATCCACAAACTCCTGAGCATCGCGCAACTGCGAAGCGTCGTAGGTGAATGGCTCGCTGTAGACCATATCGCTGTAGTTACCCTTGTAGTCCTGAACGGCCGAAGCGATAACGTACTCAGTGTCGAACGCTCCTGCTGCAGCGTAGTAGTCCTCATAAGAGTAGTAGGTGAGGTCGGCAAATATACCATCATAGCCATAGTTGGCAACTGTTGCTGTGTCGTAGAGGTAGTGGTACTTGGCGATACAATCCTCCTCGTTGTCGGTGTGTGTGGTCATCCACATCACGAAGTAGCCTCCATAATTCCTGAAGTGGTCATACGCAGGGTCGAGGTCTGCGATGGCAACAGGGTCATAAGGACCATTAAACTCAATACCTGTGATGTTGCATAGCGACGCTGCCGCAGGCTCGGTACGGAAGACAAAGCGTGAGAGGTCTGTTGTTGCAGCCTCGCCGTGGTAGCCAAATACGAGAATAGAGTACTCAGTATCTGGGGTGAGGTATGAACTTGAGTAGGTATACTCGCCGTTATATACCTCGAGCCAGTATGACGATATTGCCCAGTCGATAAGATCGTTGTTAGATTCGAAATCTGGGAGTTTCTCGGTCTTGACAAGCAAGAATGTGTAATCCTCGTCTGTAGACGGAATAATTACGAACTCTGCAGCGCCTGAATATACATAGTTATATGTGAAATCAAATTTCATATCCGACTTTGCAACCTCGCTTGTCGAGAAGTGCTTAACAACAGGTGTTGTGGTCAACATAGGCAGACCATCAACCTCATCGACAGCAAACACAGCAATCATATACTCTTTGTTTGCCACAAGAGTCTCATATGCTGCAGCATCGCCAATATAGCAATACATCTCATAGATATCCTCGTTGCTCATCTCGCGAGAGTATAAAGCAGTGTTTACCTGTTTCATCCACTCCTGCGCGCTGGCAATTGTGTATGCCTCATCCACGGCGTTGCCCTCAGCAAGGTACATATCGTCATCGCTTGAGTATATCATCACTGCATACTTACCGCTATAGCCATTCGCATTTATCGAATACTCTATATCTGCGCCATCCACCGCTACGTCGATGCCAAACTCCTGAGTGCCAATATCGTTGATAGGGGTCTCGACGATGGTGTAGTATATAGGTGTTGTCACAGTGTAGTCGCTATTATCGTCGTTGTAGCGGATACCGTAGGCGTATGCCACATATCTATTTGCAGGGACATTTCTCTCCCAGTCTATGCTCTTGTTGCCGATGTGAACAATGCCAAACTCCTCCATAAATGTCTTTAGGTCGTAGCCAAGCATACTGGCATTTTGCTGGAAGAAGATATTGTCATCATATATAAGTGCCTCCTCGCTGTCGATGTTCATACTTGTGAAGTAACTAACCTCGGACATATAGTGAACGTAGTACATATTTGGGTCTGCCGAGGCTACCTTTGTTGTAAACTCGTTGTAGGTTACGTTCTCGGGTGTGATGGTTAGGATGTCGCCCTCGACATTTCGCTGTGTGACAACCATGGTCTTATCCTCGGTGTCGATATACTTGATAACGATATCGGCGCTGCGGCTCTGTGTTGAGGTATTTGCCAATGCGCTGAATTTTACATAGTCGTTGGTAGTCTCTGTGATTGTAATCCACTCTGCATCGCACTTTACCACAGCGGTAATCGATGGGTGAGGATTCGAGATGCTGAAGTAGATGGTGTAGTCGCCATTCACAGAGTCTATCTCCATAGCCTCGGATGTGATGTTGATAGCGGGCGTATCTACATTTCTTGGATTGATTGGATCGGTTTGAGGGTCATTCTTACAACCCGTTATAGTTGCCAATGAGAGGATGGCAAACAAAGAAAAAACGATGTTTAGATGTTTCATATTTAAGTTTATTAGTTTTATGGTTATGCAAAAGTATAAAATAATAATGAATTTGCAAATAAAATATTCATATTTTTTAGTTCACGATATTTATTTTATATCTTTTTTATTTTTGCCATAGTCGTAACATCTTGCCCAATTTCTTATGTTTCAACCATTTCCGCGCCAAAAGCATAAGGCGGTGTCTGCAGCGCGAAATAACGATGATATTGATATTTATTCTAATCCAAAACTGTGCATAAATCGGTTAGGGTACTATCATTTAGTAATTTTTCGCTATCTTTGCCCTATAATATAGATAATGGCAAGTATTGAGTTTGACATAGCACGTCGTCTCTCCGATAGGCGTGGTGGCCAGAAGGCAGGAATTATGGAGCGTGTGGCGACCGTAGCCACCGCCGTAGGTCTCGCTGTCATCATCATAACCCTCTCGGTAGTCATAGGCTTCAAGCAGGAGTTGGGGGCGCTGATTGCTGGTGTGCAGTCCGATATCGTTGTCACAGCACCGCAGAGCCGTGGTGTGGTATCTGCCGTAGGTGTGGAGCGCAATGAGGATGTTGAGGCGCTGCTCTCGGGCGATGGTGTAGCACGTTTCTCGCCTTTTACCTCCAAGGAGGGAGTCCTCAAGAGCGATGACAATATCGTAGGTGTACTCCTGAAGGGTGTCGACACGCTTTACAATAGTAGTTTCTATCGCTCGAAGATTGTAGAGGGAGAGTTTCCGCGCATAGGTTTTGAGCCTCGCACCAAGGATATCCTCATCTCGCGACGAGTTGCCGACAAGATGGATGTGGTGCTCGGCGATAAGATAGAGATGCTGTTCCTCGACCACGATGGTGGTGTGCTCCGCGATAGGTTTGTGGTGTCGGGTATCTACCACACAGGTGTCGATGTCCTCGACGATAGGTTTGTGTTGACCGATATGCGCAATGTGGCACGCCTCTACGATGGCAACAGTGGCGAGGTTACGGGATATGAGATGTGGCTCGCGGAGGGTGTGGACAGGATGGATGTCAAGGAGCACCTCAACGATGCGTTTATAGACCTCTACTTCGAATTAGGCTTGCAGTTGGAGGCATATACTATGGAGGATATCTACCCTCAGGTATTTGGTTGGCTGGCAACACACAATATTACGGCGTTGGTAGTCATTATAATAATGATAGTCGTGGCACTGCTCAATATGGCTACGGCGCTGCTTATCATAGTTCTCGAGAGGGAGCGTATGATTGGCGAACTCAGGGCTCTGGGTATGCGTCGCAGTGGTGTTGTGCGGTTGTTCCTCTATCGTTCGTTGTTTATCATCCTCAGGGGTGTGGCGTGGGGTGTTGCTCTGGGCCTTGTTGTTGTCGTGGTGCAACATATATGGCGTGTGGTGCCACTACCATCGGAGGGATATCTGCTTGACGCTGTGCCTGTTGCTATGTGCTGGGGATGGTGGATAGCGGCATTGGTGGGTACACTCGCCACAACATTGTTGTTTATGTTGTTACCCGCAGCACTCTCGGCACGCGTATCTCCTGCCGAGACAATGCGTTACGAATAGAAAATTTAGAGATTATGAAACCATATAACGAAGAACAGTCAAAGAAGGAGCAGGTCGAGGAGATGTTCGACAATATCGCTCCTACGTACGACCGCCTGAATCATATCCTCTCGCTGAATATCGACAAGGCGTGGCGACGTCGTGTGATGCGCATCATACGCCGCTCGAAGGCTAAGCGCATTATGGATGTCGCAACGGGAACGGGAGATCTGGCTATCGCTATGGCAAAGCGTGTGGACCGCACACAGATTCTGGGCATAGACCTCTCGGAGGAGATGCTCGCCGTGGCACGCCGCAAGATTCAGAAGCAGGGTCTCGAGGAGCGTATTATGCTCGAGAAGGGCGATGCCGAGAATCTCACGATGGTCGATAGCGGAAGCATAGATGCCGCTACGGTGGCCTTTGGTGTTCGTAACTTCGAGAATATGGAGCGTGGTCTTGCGGAGATATACCGCACACTGCGTGGTGGTGGTAAGTTTGTGGTGCTGGAGTTCTCGATGCCCAAGAATAGGTTTATCCGATGGGTATATAGCCAGTATGCTCACCGCCTGTTGCCACGTATCGGCGCTATGATATCCAAGGATAGCCGTGCCTACACCTATCTTCCCGACTCGGTGGAGGAGTTCCCTGCTCCTGAGCGCTTTGCCGAGATGTTGCGTGGCGTGGGTTTCCAGAGTGTGCGTCTGCGCCGTCAGAGTTTCGGTATAGCCTATATCTACGAGGCTACGAAGTAGAATTTTAGAGTGTAGTAGGCTGATGCTTAGACGTTTATCGCTTATCATCGTAGCATTGCTGCTCTTTGTGACAGGTGTCGAGGCCAAGGGTCGTGAGGTTGCCATCGAGGGTGTGGAGCGTGTTACGCACCTATCATCCTCGGGTATGAATCTGTGGCTCGATGTGCGCAACGAGCGTTGCTCGCGTCTGGTGCTCAAGCGCTGCGAGGTGGAGATTTCGGTAGGCGGTGTTGCCCGTGCCACGATATCGTTGCGCGATAAGGTTGTGGTGCGTGGCAGAAGCGATGGCAGTGTCCTTGTGCCGCTGCGCTTCAAGTGCCGTAGCAGTCTGGCGCTGGTGTCTCTGCTGCGTAAGGTTGTGGAGGATGGCGCTGAGGAGATTACGATATCCTATAGACTTCGTGGTGGTACGGCGTTGTTTAAGCGCAGTGTCGTCGGCGAGGATATCCCTGTGAGGGAGGTTATCGAGATGCTCGGTTTGGAGCAGGGTATGTTGATGCAAATTAGAGAGTTGCTACTCTCATTATAAATATTTTAGTATGAAGAAGTTTTTACTCTTGGCCGTTGCGGTGCTTGTCAGTGGTGCTGCTATGGCACAAAATATCGATGCTGTGGTAGGACGCTTGGCAGGGCGTAGCGTTAGTGGTAGCCACGTTCGTGTAGTGGAGGACGGAGATACGCGTAGCGCCATTGCGGTTGTTGAGGCGCAACGTCGCACGGCTGTTGTCAGTGGCTTCCGCATCGTCATCTTCTCCGACAATGGACAGTATGCCGGCGATAATGCCGAGGCAGAGTTGACGGCGTTCCGCGAGAAGTTCCCACATATCAACGCCTATTTGGTTTATGAGAGTCCCTATTTCAAGGTCTCGGTAGGTGATTGTTTGTCTATGGAGGAGGCGCAGATTCTTATGGCGCAACTTACGCCACACTATCCTAAGGCGTTCCCTAAGCGTGAGAATATCCGTTTCGAGGAGTTGTATGACGCACGTCGTGAGGTGCAGGACTCCGTGGTTAACAACCAGTTGGAGGTTGTAGTAGGTGATTTTTAGAGCAAAAAAGTAAAATTTTTGGGTAAAAATTTCCTTAATTAAAATAGGTTTTATATTTTTGTACTACCAAGTATTGGATAACTATTAACTAACAACTAAAAAATTATAGAGTTATGAAGAAGATTTTTGCTTTGGCAGTATTGTTTGCTGCTGTATCTATGGTATCTTGTGGTTGCTTCCAGAAGAAGGCTGAGTGCGCTGAGGCAGAGGCTGCTACTGAGTGCTGCGCTGATTGCGAGAAGGCTGAGGAGTGCACTGAGAAGTGCTGCGCTGAGTGTGAGAAGGCTGCTGAGTGCGAGAAGGCTCAGGAGTGCTGTGGTGAGTGCGCTGAGGCTCCAGCAGAGGTTGCTGCTGAGGAGTGCGCTTGCGGCGAGTGCGCAGAGTAATTTGGTAGTATCACTATCATACGACGGGGGTTGTGCCTATGGCATAGCCCCTGTTTTTTTAGGTGAAAAGTGAAAGGTGAGAGGTGAAAAGTAAGGTGCGCCAAGGCAAACCAAACCTACAGGGCAGTAATTTATTGATAGAAGGTAGCAGATACAACGCTCAGCAAAAATCCCGACGATGGGCTGTACTTGGCGTACTGCTCATTGTCGGGACTTTTTGTTAGCGGAAGTAGATATCCGTCTTATAATCGAAATTTTAGCAGTTCATTGCACCACAGCAGTGAATTACCTGTCCGCTTACATATGCCGAAAGGTCAGAGCCGAGGAACACCGCAACATTTGCCACATCCTCAGGCGTACCACCACGACGCATAGGAATCTGCTGTGCCCACTGATCCTTAATCTCCTGCGACAACTGGTTTGTCATCTCCGTGATGATGAAGCCTGGTGCGATGCAGTTAGCGCGGATGCCACGAGGACCCATCTCCTTAGCGATAGACTTCGCAAGACCAATCATACCAGCCTTAGATGCCGAGTAGTTACACTGTCCAGCGTTGCCGCTAACACCTACTACCGACGACATATTGATGATTGAGCCTGAGCGCTGCTTAGCCATAACAGGCGTTACGGCGTGGATAAAGTTGAACGCCGACTTGAGGTTTACGTTGATAACAGCATCCCACTGTGCCTCTGACATACGCATCATAAGACCATCCTTGGTGATACCAGCGTTGTTCACCAAGATGTCGATACGTCCGAAGTCCTCAACAACCTGCTTAACAACCTCGTGAGTCTCGTCGAAGTTTGCGGCATTCGACGCATAAGCCTTAGCCTTAACACCCAAAGCCTCAATCTCCTTTACGGTCTGCTCAACAGCCTCGTTGATAGCCAAATCTGTGAATGCCACATTAGCACCCTCCTCAGCATAGCGCAAAGCGATAGCCTTGCCGATGCCACGTCCAGCACCTGTTACGAGTGCTACCTTACCTTCCAAAAGTTTCATAATATCTTCTGTTCGTTTTTGTCGTTACTATTTATTCTCCCACTTGCGGAGTGCCACGCAGGCGTTGTGACCACCGAAGCCCAATGAGTTAGATATCGCCACTGTGAGGTCTGCCTTGCGAGCCTTTAGTGGTGTGTAGTCGAGATCACACTCTGGGTCAGGGTTTGTAAGGCCGATAGTAGGTGTTACAACACCGTGGTGGAGCGAGAGTGCCGAAGCGATAAGTTCCACAGCACCTGTAGCGCCGAGCATATGACCTGTGATAGACTTTGTAGAGGTGATCATAGCCTTCTTGGCATTCTCCTCACCCAATGCAAGTTTGATAGCCTTGGTCTCGGCAGCATCGTTGAGCGGTGTACCAGTACCGTGAGCGTTGATGTAGAGAAGGTCGTTGTCAGCGTCAAACTGTGCCTCGTCCAATGCCTGCTTTATAGCGCGTGATGCTGGTATACCATCAGGGCGTGGAGCGGTGAAGTGGTGAGCGTCGCAACTGTTGCCATAGCCAACAACCTCTGCGTAGATCTTTGCACCACGCTTCAAGGCGTTGTCCAACGACTCGAAGATCATCATACCAGCACCCTCGGCAATTACGAAGCCGTGACGGTCTGCCGAGAATGGCAATGATGCCTTGAGAGGATCCTCCTCGCGTGAGAGGGCCTTGCTGTT
>JAFOCZ010000075.1 GCA_017380955.1 Alistipes sp. | reverse complement strand
GAATCCTGATGTTGTTCAGTTCACTATGAACGTTTGGGATAGCAATGACGTTCTTATCAAGGAGACACAGTTCGTGACCGACATCCCTGTTCACGCTAACAAGCTCACAACTATCATCGGTGAGGTTCTCACAGAGGGTGGCAACGTGAAGGTTACTATCAACAACGGCCTTGCGGAGCAGGAGCGCGTAACTGTAGTAAGCTCTGCTTCACACTTGCTTAATGTACTCAACTCTGGTGAGGAGTATATCCTTGGTAACCATATCGTTGTTACTACTGCTGACTTGAACGAGTTTAAGCCTATTATCACTCGTGGTAATAACGAGACTAAGACCACAATTATCAACCTCAATGGTTACACTGTTACTATTCAGAACGACGGTACAGGTGAGCCTGTAGTCCTTGAGAGCGGTAACACATTGATTTTTGCTGGTAAGGGTGCTATCGAGGGTACTGGTGCACTCGTTGATAACGAAAACGCTACAGTTGTTGTTACACGTGGTGTAACTGTTGCTGAGGGTACTACTACAAGTAAAGTTTTTACTAGTCCTGAGGCTCTTAAGCACGTTTGCAAAAACGGTGGTGAGTTTACATTCGCAGAGGATCTTACTACATCAGAGATTTTGTCTATTACTGCAGACAATGTTGTAATCAACGGTAACGGCAAGACCCTTACATCTACGGCTGGTCGTGCTATCAACGTAGACGGTGCGAATAACGTAACCATCAAGAATCTTACCATCGTAGCTTCTGGCGAGCGTGCTATTAATATTATCAATAACGCAACAAACGTAACAATCGACAATGTTACAGCAACTGCTGCTAACTACACTGTTAACGTTGCTGCATCTGCTCCTGGTGCGGTTGTAGATATTAAAAATTCTACACTTAATGGTCTCTGTACTGTAAACGTTGCATCTGCAGGAACTAATGTAACAGTAGATGGTTCAACAGTTAATTGCAACGACAATAATACAACTGCAGGTGAGTCGTATGCAGCACTCTGTCTTAACAAGGCTGCAGTAGGTGCTAAGATCATTGCGACAAACTCTACAATTAACGTAACAGAGGGTTCTGACTCTACGAAAGGTAGAAATGGAGCAGAAGACGGCGTTGTTACAATTGACGGAAGTGATGAGCGTGTTGAAGTTATGAATGCTGCTATTACATACCCTGGCTCTGATTACTACTATGGATTCGAGACAATTGAAGAAGCCGTTGAGTTTGCTAAGGGTGAAAATGAGATTTCTCTTATTCGCAATGTTGAATTGACAGAGCCATTGGTTATCGAGGAGGGTCAGATTGCTACTATCAACCTTAATGGTAAGACTATCACAGGTAGCCACTCAAAGTACGTAGGTGCTATTATCAAGAACGAGGGTACACTTACTATCGTAGGTGGTACAATCTCTTCAACAGGCGCTAATGGCGGCTCTGCTATTCAGAACAATGGTCAACTAATTATTAAAGGTACAGAGATTATCGGTTCTTCTATTCGTGAGATGGTAGGTGAGAAGGAAGACTGGCCATCTTATCCTATTAATAACTACGGTTCAAGCATTATTATCAAGAATGCAACAATCACAGGCTATCAGGGTGCTATTGCTTGCAATACTGCTGGTACTGTAACTCTTGAGGACTGTACAATCAACAAGGAATACTTGAACACATCAAGCCACGTATTCTATATTAACCACGAAGAGGCTAAAGTCATTGTAAATGGTGGTACATATACACACATTGGTATGGATGGCTCATTGGCTTACGTTATTAAAGGTTTAATTACCATTAATGGTGGCACTTTTAATGCATCTAACGGTGGCTATGGTATTGCAGCTCTTACAAACGGTAATGTAGTAATAAATGGAGGTACATTCAACAATGCTCTACTTAATTGGGGAGGTTCAATTTCAATCAAGGGTGGAACATTTAAGGCTAAACCTGATGCAAGTTACCTTGCTGATGGTTACAAGGCTATTGAGAAGAATAGCAAGTATGTGGTAGTTCCTGCAGATGCAGAGGTTGTTTCTACAGCTGATGAGCTCGTAGCAGCTTTGGAGGCTCAGAAGAATGTATTGTTCATGAACGACATTAAGATCGATCCTGCAAACATGAGCAATGCTTATGGCGCAACTGGTATCAATGTTCTTTTCGGTCAGACTATCGATGGTAACGGTTACACTCTTAACATCAAGGGTGCTGGCGGTACTTGGGATTCTGGTATCAACACTACTGGTGGTCTTATCAAGAATCTTACTATAACTGGCTCATTCCGTGGCATCTTTATCAACCACACAAGTACACATTCAGAGAAGGTTATTTTGGAGAACGTAACAATCGGAGGCGACGGCACTGTATACACAATATCTTGTGACCAGGGCTTGTACCAGACTATTGAGGCAACTAACTGTACTTTCAACGGTTGGACATCATACGCTGAGGATGCAGGAGAGGCTAAGTTTATTAATTGCTCATTCGGTGCGGGTTCTGGTTACAAGTACTGCCGTCCTTACTCTAACACAGAGTTTGTGAACTGTACTTTCTGCCCAGGTTACGCAGTTGATACAACAATCGCTACAGTTACCTTCACTGATTGTACTTGGGAGGAGTAATCTGTGAATCTGTAAGGTAATTTATAGAGGTAAATAATCTACACAAGCGACGTTTTCTATTTTTTGCTTTCACGATTTGTTAATTAACGTTGCTTTTGGGGAGTTCGCTGCAGACGAACTCCCCATTCTTTTTTAAAGTGAAAAGGGAAAAGGGAAAACTGAAAGGTAAGGTGTCTGCGACGCAGATTAATGAGTAGTGAGTAATGAGTAATTAGTAATGTGGTCGCCCTGAGGGGCGATAATAAACCGCGTCATACCGAGGAGGCGCACGGTTTTGTATCTTCAGCGGTTATACGTCCGCTGCGCCGACGTGGGTATCTACCGCTGGAATATCCATCGAGGGCTGTGCTTTATAGCATCAAACAATATCAGTGAGGTGGTTTACACAAAGGTAGATTGCCACAGAATTACATAGAGCAAGTACGGTATCAGGGAAGTTCTCGAATGCAATTCTTCGCAATGACGGGTTTATTTTTATGGGGAGAGATGGGTATTGATGGGTAGCGCCACATTACTACTCAAAAATAAACCGCGCGCCAAGCGCACCTTACTTTTCAGTTTTCAGTTTTCACCTTTCACTTTATCCGTCTACCCATAACTACCTATAACTACTCATCACTACCCAAAAATAAAAAAACAGCGTGGCGATGCGGATAAAACCAAAAAGCATTATCTTTGTCGTATGAAAAAGAGCGAATTTGGTTTTATCGGCGATATAGCCGCGATGTTTGGCGCTTTGCCACACGCGGGATTTGAGCCTATAGGCGACGACTGCACAGTGTTGCCGATGGGCGATGAGGCACTTGTGATGACTACGGATATGCTCATCGAGGATATTCACTTTCTGCGTGGCGCATCGTCACCCGAGGAGGTGGGTGAGAAGAGCCTGATGGTCAACATCTCGGATGTGGCGGCGATGGGTGCTAAGCCCATAGCGACGCTACTGAGCATTGCGTTGCCCGAGGCGGCGCAGGGAGAGTGGGCAGAGAGGTTTATGCGTGGCTACTACGAGGCTTCGGAGCGTGAGGGTGTGGCGCTGGTGGGTGGTGACACCACAGCGTCGCGAGATAAGGTTGCCATAAACGTGGTGGCGATAGGACGTGCGCCAATGGCAAACATAAAGCGTCGTGCGGCAGCGAAGGTGGGCGACATAATAGCCGTAACAGGAAAACTCGGCATATCGTCGAAGGGCTTGGTGGACATAATGTTCGGCGACCTGAACACCGCAGCAGCAAAGGCACATCGCAAGGGTCAGGCGCGTGTGGCAGAAGGCATATGGCTTGGCGCGCGTGAGGAGGTGCACGCGATGATGGATATCTCGGATGGCATAGCCTCGGACATAAAGCACATAATGGAGCAGTCGCGAGTAGGAGCGGTAATAGAACTCACGAAAGTACCTACCGACTACGACATACGTTATGCCACCACAGGCGGCGAGGATTATGAGTTATTGCTGACGGTGGAGGCATCGGCATTCGACGCCATAAGGGAGGCATTGCACACTGCAACAGGCACTACGCTCACGGCGATAGGCACGATAGTAGAGGGTAACAGCATAGAGTGGCTCGAGGATGGCAAGCCCACAGAGATAGAGATGCGCGGTTTTGAGCACTTCTAATGCTTGGGTCTACGGAGTAGACCTTGCGCCAAAGATAACGCCTCGTGGAGGGCGTGGAAGCGGAACAGGAGCGCACCGCAGAGGTAGAACGTAGCGGCGACAACAACACTGAGCGTTAAGCGCAGGGCGGTGTGCAGCATAGCGAAGTGAGGGACTATGAGTATGACCACGACATACATAGCAATGGCGAGCGCCATAGATGGCATCATACGACGCAGAAGAGCACCGAAGTCACAAGATAGATAGCGCATAGCGGTGGCGGTATTGAGCAGCCACTCCACAGCCGCCATAGCCGTGACACCCCACGCCACAGCAGTGACACCTATAGGGATAGTAACGGCAAGAATCAGAGTTTGGATTATGCGCTTCACAATCTCGAGGCGCACGATAACCGCGCCATCGCTGCGGCTTTTCAGGACATTATACGACACAACGCCCAGAGGGTAGAACAGCCCTGAGAGTGCCAGAATCTCGAAATAGGGCACTGTGGGCATCCACTTATCGCCGAGAAGGAGCAGGAACATATCCTCGGCAACGACGACCATACCCAGCATCAGCGGAAACACCATAAAGGCGAGCATCTCCGAGATACGCAGATACCCCGCCGAGAACTTCGTGTCGTCATCCTTAATCTGCGACAGCGCAGGAAACGTAACACCCTGCACAGCCTGCACGGTGGAGATAACAGGCAAATCCTTCAACTTCTGAGCCTGGGAGTAGTAACCAAGCATCGAGGTGTTATGAATCTTGCCGATGAAGAGTTGCGCAACATTGTTATACACCGAGGCGATAAGGTCGGTAGCGAGTAGTCGCAGTGAGAATGGTGCCATAGCACGCAGCGACGCAAGGCTCAGCGGAGCATCACTCCTCCAGCGGCGTATAGACCAGAATGCCAGAGCCTTGATGCCCATCATAAGCAATCGCTGTGCCACCAACGCCCATATACCCCACCCCATAACTGCCATAACAACAGCCACAACACCACTAACGAGCGATGCCACGAAGACAACCTTCGACAGCAGCGCAAAGCGGAATTCGCGCGTGAACATCACCGTCTGCACAACGCAGAGGGCATTTATAGGCAACACAAGGAACAAGACAGGTGCTATGGTCCAGATGACGGGTGCGTCGTAGAGCATAGCCACAGGGTATGCCACAGCAACGAGAACGCCATATAGCACTACGGACATAGCGAGATTGAAGTACAACACCGTGCGGTAGTCGCTGTCCGATGGTGACTCCTTGCGGATGAGAGCCTGGGAGAATCCACTATCCACGATAGCCAGCGCCACAGAGGTGAAGAAGGTCATAATAGCCATAACGCCAAAGTCCTCGGGCATAAGTTCTCGGGCCACGATGATGCTTACGACCATCTGGATGACCATAGTGAGAATCTTCTCCAAGAAACTCCACGCGATGCCCGACGCCACCTTTGTCTCCAACCCCTTATCTGCCATATGCTATCCTATGAAGTGTTCTACAGCCAAGCGGTATGACTCCATACCGAAGCCCATAACAGTGCCCACGGCAGCAGGAGCAAGCATCGATACGTGACGAAACTCCTCACGCGAGAGTATAGAGGAGATGTGCACCTCGACAACAGGTGTGGAGATGGCAGCCATAGCGTCGCGGATAACGACAGAGGTGTGGGTATAACCTCCGGCATTAAGCACAACACCATCATACTGACCATCAGCACGTTGCAGAGCATCGACAATCTCGCCCTCGATATTCGACTGATAGTAGTCGAGAGTATGTTCGGGATAACGTGCGCGAAGAGCCTCGAGGTAATCCTCGAAGCTCTCACGACCGTATATCTCAGGTTGGCGACTTCCCAATAAATTGAGATTCGCACCGTTGATAATTAATATTTTCATACTTTGCAGGGTTTGCAAAAGTAAAAAATTCAAAACTCCTAAATTTGTTGTTAGAAGGGTTGCAGATGTGTTGCCAAATCGAAATTGAAACGGATGGGGGTGTACTTGGCGTACATCCCCATTCGTAGCAATGAGTTTGGTGACGCAGATGCGCCCTTATAACATCAAATTTTAGTATTCTTTGGCTACTGTTTCGCCACGAAGTACTCGCAACGCGTTCTCTGCCAAAGACTCAAGTTCGTTCTCACCTGGGTAAATCTTGATAGGTGCGAGGAACTTACAGTAGTCGATGATAACATCGTTAACGCAGTCATTCCAAGCGATACCACCTGTGAGAAGAATAGCGTCTACCTTACCCTTCAACACCACTGCCATCTCGCCAATGTACTTAGCAACAGAGTATGCCATAGTGTCGAGCATAAAGCGTGCCTCAGCGTCGCCATTTGCAGCGCGTACCTCGTTGAGTTCCTGAACATTGTTGCAGTTTACGTGATCTACAAGACCACCCTTACCTGCCAATAACTTCTTAATCTCACCCTTGTCGTACTTGCCTGAGAAGCAGAGGTCTACCAAGTCACCTGCTGGCAAGCATCCAGCGCGCTCAGGAGCCATTGGGCCGTCACCATCAAGAGCATTGTTGGTGTCGATAACACGACCCTGGTTGTGAGCAGATACTGAGATACCACCACCCATATGTACTACTACGAGGTTCAACTCCTCGTAAGGACGACCTACCTCCTTAGCATAGCGGCGTGCGATAGCCTTCTGGTTCAAAGCGTGGAAGATAGAGCGACGTGGGAGTTCCTTAAGACCACTTACACGAGCCATATCCTGCAACTCATCAACAACAACAGGATCGGCGATATATGCCTCAACGCCTGCTGCGTCGGCGATGCGACGAGCAATCAACGCACCGAGGTTGCTGGCGTGCTGACGCTTAGGTGCTACGAGGTCGGCAATCATAGCCTCACCAACACGGTATACACCACCCTCGATAGGGCGCATCAAACCACCACGACCAATTACAGCATCCAATGATGTGAGTTCGATGCCATCGGCCTTCATCGCATCAAGGATAATCTGCAAACGCCACTCCAACTGATCAGCAACAGAGGCAAACTGTGCAATCTCCTCTGCAGAGTGGCTAAGTTTCAAGGTCTTAACCTGCTCCATATCCTCGAACACAGCAACCTTAGTAGAGGTAGAGCCTGGGTTAATTGTTAAAATTCTATAAGCCATAATATTTCGTATTAACTTATTCGAAATTATTTTGCTGACAAGCAAGCAAGAGCGATAGAGTACAACTTAGTCTTAGTTGAGTCACCACGTGATGTCAACACACAAGGAGCCATAGGACCTGCTACCATAGCAGCCAACTCAGCGCCACCAAACTTAGAGCAAGCCTTGAAGAATACGTTACCAGACTCCAAGTTAGGGAACAACAAGCAGTCAGCGTCACCTGCTACAGGACCAGTGAGTTTCTTAATCTTAACAGACTCCTCGTCGATAGCAACATCCAATGCCAATGGACCCTGGAACAAAGCGTTGCCAAGTTCGCCAGCCTGACCGAGGTCAGAGAGTTCCTTAGCCTCAACAGAACTTACAACCTTTGGAAGAAGCTGCTCTGATGGTGCGATAAGCGCAACCTTTGGAGTCTCGATACCGAGGTTGTTAGCAGTCTCTACGAGGTACTTAGCAATCTGCTTCTTCTGCTCGAAGTTAGGGCAAGGAAGAACAGCAACGTCGCTGACTACGAGCAACTTGTGGTATGCTGGAACCTCCAAAACTGTAACGTGGCTAAGAACAGTACCTGCAGGCAACAAACCCCACTCCTTGTTCAAGATACCACGCATATACTTGTCAGTAGGAACAACACCCTTCATCAAAACGTCGTACTCACCATTGTGAACAGCCTTAACAGCAATCTCAACAGCCTTTACATCCTCAGTCTCTGGGATGATAGTGTACTGGCTCATATCTACGCCCTCAGCCTCGCAAGACTTCTTGATCTCCTCAGGATCACCAACCAAAGTAACCTCTGCAAGACCTGCCTTAATAGCCATATCGGTAGCACCGATAGAGTGTGTATCCTGACCGTAAGCAACGATCATCTTCTTCTTACCACGAGCCACCGCAGCAGCAACGAGTTCATCCAAATGCTTAATCATAGTAGTAATTGGTTTTATATGTTTATTAATTATTATCTGTGTTGATTACTTTGTCAAACGATAGGTATCCTTAGCGATTACCAACTCCTCGTCTGTGCAGATTACGGCAGCCTTAACGCGTGAGCCCTCAGCCGAAATCTCGTAGTCGGTACCACGCTTACCACGGTTGCGAACAGCGTCGAAATCGATGCCCATAAACTCCATATTTGAGAGAACGTACTCACGTACCTCTGGAGAGTTCTCGCCAACACCACCTGTGAAGATTACGAGGTCCACGCCACCCATCTCTGCTGCGTACTCACCAACAAACTTCTTGATGCGGTTGCAGTACATATCGCGAGCGATGATAGCGCGCTCGTTACCCTCGTCATATGCAGCGTCGATATCACGCATATCGCTTGAGATGCCTGTGATACCCTGAACACCTGACTTCTTGTTGAGCATATTGTCGAGTTCTGCGTAAGACATACCCTCCTTAGCAGCGATGTATGTAGCAGCGCTGACATCCATAGAGCCGGCACGTGTACCCATCACAAGACCATCGAGTGGTGAGAAGCCCATAGATGTATCGAATGACTTACCATTCTTAACAGCGGTTACTGAAGCACCGTTACCGATATGGCAAGTAACAATCTTTGAGTTCTCGAAATCGAGACCGAACATCTCAGCACCTACGCGAGCAACAAACTTGTGGCTTGTGCCGTGGAAACCATACTTACGAACACGATACTTCTCGTAATACTCGTAAGGAATAGCATACATATAGTTAATTGCTGGGATAGTGTGGTGGAATGATGTATCGAATACAGCCACCTGCTTGATACCTGGCAAAACCTTCTCCATAGAGAGGATACCCTCGAGGTTTGCAGGGTTGTGCAATGGAGCGATAGAGTAGAGTGACTCGATCTTTGCCTTTACCTCATCGTCAACAAGGCAACTATCCTCGAAGAACTCACCGCCGTGTGCTACACGGTGACCAGCAGCCTTCAACTCCTCCAAAGAAGAGATAACGCCGTGCTCAGGGTTTGTCAATGCGTCGAGTACCAAGCGGATACCTGTTGTGTGGTCTGGAATAGGACAGTGCAACTCAAACTTATCCTTACCCTGTGGCTTGTGTGTAAGATCACCTTCAGCAAGGCCGATACGCTCTACAAGACCCTTGGCCAAGAGCGTGTGCGATGTCTCCATAACATCAAGTACCTGATACTTAATTGAAGAACTACCGCAATTGAGAACCAAAATTACCATCTCTTTATAGTGTTTAGTTAATATGTTTTCGAAGAAGTGTCGACGCACACGCCTAAGGGCATATGCATAAAACCACACAAAGATAGTAATTTTAGACTGACTTTCCAACCAATTATCAACTTTTTTTTGCAATCACAAAATTCAGCGCAAAACAGCACAACATTTTATCGTTACAACAGATGTTTTCTTTGCCTATCGCGAATATTACATATTTGGCAATTTTGGTCATTTAGTCCACACCAACGAGAAACGCTATTAAAATAAAAATAGGAGTAACTTTGGTTTTTGATTTATTATTTGTATATTTGCACGAATTACGTGTCGCGCGACGCGATAAAAATCAACTTAAAACTATTTAACGATGGCTACTGAGAAAATCAACCTTACGGCTCCCGAGGGGCCTGTCGGCACTATTGCCGAAGATGCGCAGACTACTTCTGAGAACACCACTTCTACAACCAACAACGACACCGAGATCGATGCTGAGGTAACACAGATGAGCGAGAACTTTGCTGACGAGGAGGCGGCACTTGCTGCTGACGAGGCGGGTCTTGACATCGGCGAGGAGACTGCCGAGGAGGAGGCAGCACCATCAAGCAGCGACGACCTCAACGGCTTGTCGAAGACTGAGTTGGTTGCACTGTTTGCTCAAAAGATAGAGTCTGAGCCTGTTCAGACACTGCGTTCTACGGTTGAGGCCATCAAGATTGCCTTCTACAAGCAGCACCGCGCAAACATCGAGGCAGAGCGCAAGGCGTTCCTCGAGGCTGGTGGCAGCGAGGAGGCATTCTCGCCAGCACCTTGTGCCGACGAGGCGCGCTTCAAGGAGTTGTTTGCACTTTACCGCAACGAGCGTGATAAGTATATCGCCGAGTTGGAGGCAAACAAGGAGAATAACCTCCGTGAGAAGTTGGCAATCATCGAGGAGTTGAAGGAACTCATCAACTCTGATGAGACTATGAACACCACCTTTGCACGTTTCCGCGAGTTGCAGCAGCGCTGGAAGGAGATTGGTCTTGTACCACAGCAGAACGTGAAGGATATCTGGGAGACATACAACCTCTACGTTGAGAACTTCTATAACTTCATCAAGATCAACAAAGAACTTCGTGACCTCGACCTCAAGAAGAACTACGAGATAAAGATTAGTCTCTGTGAGCAGGCTGAGGAGTTGACACTCGAGACTCAGGTTGTGGAGGCATTCCGCCGTCTACAGAAACTCCACGACGAGTGGCGCGAGACAGGCCCTGTGGCTATTGAGTTCAAGGAGGCTTTGTGGGAGCGTTTCAAGGAGGCATCAAGCCGTATCAACAAGCGCCACCAGGAGCACTTCGAGACCTTGAAGGCAGAGCAGACCAAGAACCTCGCACTAAAACTCGAGTTGTGCGAGAAGGTGGAGTCTTTGGCAACACGCCCTATTCTCTCGCGTAAGGATTGGAACAAGGCAAGCGAGGAGTTGCTCGAGATTCAGAAGGTGTGGAAGACCATAGGTTTTGCACCTAAGAAGGATAACAACCGCATCTATGAGCGTTTCCGTGCTGCGTGTGACAAGTTCTTCGAGCACAAGCGTGAGTTCTATGCTGGTCAGAAGAGCGAGATGGAGCATAACCTCGCCATCAAGAATGAGTTGTGCGCCGAGGCTGAGACTTTGGCAATGTCGGAGGATTGGAAGCGTGCTACCGAGGAGTTGATAGCACTTCAGGCTCGCTGGAAGCAGGTAGGTCCTGTGGCACGCCGCCACTCAGATATTATCTGGAAGCGTTTCCGTGCTGCATGCGACAAGTTCTTCGAGCGTAAGGCTGCGCACTTCGCAACAGTGGACAACCAGCACGAGGAGAATCTACGTCAGAAGCAGGCACTTATCGAGGAGATGCGTGCTGCGGATGTTAAGGCTGGAGGCTTCGAGGCTATCAAGGAGTTCCAGCGTCGCTGGAGCCAGATTGGTTTTGTGCCTATCAAGTTCAAGGATGCGTTGCAGAAGGAGTATAAGGCGATTGTGGATGGTATGTTTGCCACACTGCGCTCTTCGGAGCGTGATCGCTCTATGAGCCGTTTCCGCGAGCGTGTATCTACGATGAAGAGCAGCGGTCAGTTGCGCTCGGAGCGTGAGCGTCTCTTCAACAAGGTGCGCCAAATGGAGCAGGATATCGCACTCCTGGAGAACAACATTGGTTTCTTCTCGAAGTCGAAGAATGCCGAGGCTCTCATCGCCGATGTGCGTGAGAAGATAGAGCGCACAAAGCGCGATATGGCAGAACTCATCGAGAAGATACGTCTTATCGACGAGCAGGAGGGTCACAACGCATAGCCTTCCACAGCATAAATTTGGAATTAAGAATAACAAACAAAAAATATAACGCTATGAAACTTTCAAAGCCTAAGTACATATTCGTTACTGGTGGTGTTGCTTCATCACTTGGTAAGGGTATCATCTCTGCATCTATCGCACGCCTCCTCCAGGCTCGCGGTTACTCTGTAACAATTCAGAAACTCGACCCTTATATCAACGTTGACCCAGGTACGCTCAACCCTTATGAGCACGGTGAGTGCTACGTTACTGAGGATGGTACCGAGACCGACCTCGACCTCGGTCACTACGAGCGATTCACATCTATCCAGACCACTAAGAACAACAACGTAACAACAGGTAAGATTTACCAGTGCGTTATCGAGAAGGAGCGTAGCGGCGAGTTCTTGGGTAAGACCGTGCAGGTTATCCCTCACATCACCGACGAGATTAAGCGTCGTGTGCAGTTGTTGGGCGCTACAAAGAAGTATGATGTTATCATCACCGAGATTGGTGGTACTGTAGGCGACATCGAGTCATTGCCATTTATCGAGTCGGTACGTCAGTTGCGCTACCAGTTGGGCTACCAGAACACCGTTCTTGTACACTTGACACTTATCCCATATATGGCAGCATCGGGCGAGTTGAAGACCAAGCCTAC
This sequence comes from Alistipes sp., assembly GCA_017380955.1. Lineage (GTDB taxonomy): Bacteria > Bacteroidota > Bacteroidia > Bacteroidales > Rikenellaceae > Alistipes. Next base: position 16,691 of record JAFOCZ010000075.1, on the reverse strand, counting down.
GCAGCACTCTGTTAAGGAGTTGTTGTCTTATGGTTTGCAGCCAGATGTGTTGGTACTCCGCTCGGAGCAGGTGCTCAGCGAGGATATCCGTCGCAAGGTAGCATTGTTCTGCAACGTAACCCCAGAGGCTGTTGTTGAGTCTATCGACGTTCCTACAATCTACGAGGTGCCATTGCGTATGCACGCCCAGAATCTCGACGGCGTATTGTTGGAGAAACTCGGCTTGGAGGCTGACCAGGAGCCAGATATGACAGAGTGGGAGGCATTCGTAGAGCGCATCAAGAATCCTAAGAGCACCGTAAACATCGCCTTGGTAGGTAAGTACACCGAGTTGCCAGATGCTTATAAGTCTATCAGCGAGTCATTCATCCACGCAGGTACTGTGAACGAGGTGAAGGTGAAACTCCATTATGTAAACTCTGAGCGTCTCACTATCGACAATGTTAAGGAGCACCTCGGCGAGATGTCGGCTATTATGGTTGCACCAGGCTTTGGTAACCGTGGTATCGAGGGTAAGTTGGTTGCTGTGCGCTATGCTCGTGAGAACAACGTGCCATTCTTCGGCATCTGTCTCGGTATGCAGTGCGCAGTTATCGAGTTCGCACGCAACGTCCTCGGTTGGAACGATGCTAACTCAAGCGAGATGGCACAGACCAAGCACGCCGTTATCGACCTTATGGAGGAGCAGAAGAAGGTTACTGCCAAGGGCGGTACTATGCGTCTTGGTGGCTACCCTTGCCACCTTACAGCAGGCTCACGCTCGGCAGAGGCTTATGGCTCGGAGAATGTTGTGGAGCGCCACCGTCACCGCTATGAGTTCAACAGCGAGTTCCTCGCAGACTTCGAGGCTGCGGGTATGAAGGCCGTAGGTACTAACCCTGACACCGGCTTGGTGGAGGTTGTTGAGATTCCTGAGCACCGTTGGTTTGTGGGTACACAGTATCACCCTGAGTACCACTCTACAGCAGCAAACCCTCACCCACTCTTCGTGCGCTTTGTGAAGGAGGCTGTGGCTTATCGTGATGAGCAGGCGAAATAATTTTTTGATATTAACGTTTTACACACCGAATACTAACGACCACCGTAATGGTGGTATAACTCTTAGAGATGAATAAGAATACTATTATTGGCATTGTGCTTATGATTGCTCTGTTTGTAGGATTTTCGTTCTACCAGAGTTACGAGATGGAGAAGCAGCAGGAGATTCTCAACGCTAAGGCTAAGAAGGAGCAGGCGGAGCGCGCACAGCGTATCGCCGAGGCTGAGGCAGAGCGTCTTCAGGAGGAGCAGATGACAGAGGATGAGCGTCGCGTAAGAGACTCATTGGCCGGTGTCGAGAAGATGAACGCTGAGGTTTATCACCACGGCGCAACTCTCTACGCAGCAACAACAGGCGAGTCACACCTCGAGACTCTCAGCAACGAGTTTATGAGCGTGGCGTTCGACAACCGTGGCGGTAAGATTGTGGATGTTACACTTAACAACTACACCCGTTACGAGGATGGCGAGCGTGATGAGAACGTAAAGTTGTTGGTGCCAAGCAGCGCAAAGATGGGCATCGCTCTATATCGCAATGGTGCAGAGCAGCCTCTCAACACCGACGACTACTACTTCACACCATCGGTTAAGACCCTCGAGAATTGCAGCGTTATCACTATGCACCTCGACGTTGACACCGACGCTTGGGTGGAGTATGTCTATACGCTCTACAGCACCGGCGACGCATCGCGCGACTACTTGGTGGACTTCAGCATCCGTCAGCACAACATCGACGCTATGCTTCGCAATGATGAGATTGCGCTTCGCTGGAGCAACCGCTCATTCCAGAACGAGCGTTCGTTCAAGAACGAGTCTATAGCAACCACCATCATCTACTCTGAGGGTGGTGACATCGACGAGTTGGACGCATCGGGCGAGCGTGAGCAGTTGGAGGCTCTCAACTGGGTAGCCTTCAAGCAGCAGTACTTCTCATCAGCATTCATCGCTGATGGAGGTTTCGACGCATCACTCGGCTTCAAGACTGCCAAGAACGAGAGCGTAGGCTTTGTTAAGGAGTTTGATGCTACTATCAACATTCCATACATCGCTGGTACAGACACCTACAATTTTGCCTTCTACTATGGTCCTAACGACTACCGCATTATGAAGAATGTGGAGTTTATGGATAAGAAGGCAAACCTCCAGGATATCATCCCTATGGGTGGTGTGTTGATTGGCTGGTGGAATAAGTTCATCACCATCCCTATCTTCCAGTGGTTGAGCAACCACGGCCTCGGCTTTGGTCTTATCATCCTTATCCTCACTCTGTTCGTTAAGTTGGTAATCTTGCCTCTTACATATAAGAGTTATATGTCTACTGCGAAGATGCGCGCCATCCGCCCAGAGATTGAGGCTATCAACCAGAAGTATCCTAACCAGGAGGATGCTATGAAGAAGCAGCAGGCTATGATGGAATTGTACCAGAAGGTCGGCATCAGCCCTATGGGTGGTTGCTTGCCTCTGCTCATCCAGATGCCTATCTTGTGGGCTATGTTCCGCTTCTTCCCAGCAAGTATCGAGTTGCGTGGCGAGAGTTTCTTGTGGGCTAACGACCTTTCGACATACGATAGCGTTGTGGAGTTGCCATTCACCATCCCATTCTATGGTGACCACATCAGCCTCTTCGCGCTGTTGATGACATTGTCGTTGTTTGGCTACTCGTTCATCACCTACAAGCAGCAGGCTGCAACCACTGCAGGTCAGCCAGGTGCGGGTATGATGAAGTTTATGATGGTATACTTTATGCCTCTTATGATGCTCTGCGTGATGAATAGTTTCTCATCAGGATTGTGCTACTACTACTTCTTGTCGCAGATCTTCACAATGATTATTATGTTTGCCATCCGTCGTAGCGTTAACGATGAGAAGGTACGCGAGAAGTTGCTCGCGCACAAGCCTCGTAAGAAGTCACGCTTCCAGGAGCGTTACGAGGAGGCATTGCGCCAGCAGCAGGAGCAGGCTACCGTAAACCGTGAGATGCGCCGACAGAGCCAGAAGCGCCACTAATAGCGGTTATACATATTATTATAATAAGGGCAAATTCTTCGGGATTTGCCCTTTTTTCGTGGGATAACCGGTGGCAAATAACTACATTCCACAGCCCAAAATAGCAAGATAACATACAAAAGCAGTGGCAGATATGAAAAAAGCGTAAAAACATTGTGTTGTTGACGCAAAAATTACTATCTTTGCTCAATTGAAAAACCCAACTTTTATCGTATGGCAATTAAGAATAATGTTATGATCGTGCGCCAGAGACTTCTTACGAAACTCGTAAGCCTCTGGAATGATGGTAAGCTCGTTGAGCAGATCGACAGACTTCCCATCGAATTTAGCCCTCGCAACTCACAGGTGCGTGGACGTTGCTGCATCCACAAGGAGCGCGCAGTATGGAAATATAAGTCGTTGCCACTTCTTGGTTACGATATGACCGACGAGGTGGATGAGTTGATGCCACTTTCGGATTATGCCAAGATGGCTCTCGACCGCGAGAAGATCAAGGATAACATTATGTGCGTTATCGACGAGGCTTGCTCGTCTTGTGTACGCACTAACTACGATATCACAAACCTCTGTCGTGGTTGTGTGGCTCGTGCTTGTTCACACGCTTGTCCTAAGAATGCTATCGTCTTCGACCCAGAGACCTCTCAGGGTAAGATTGACCACAGCATCTGTATCAGTTGCGGTAAGTGTCACGCTGCGTGTCCTTACCACGCTATCGTATACATCCCTGTTCCTTGTGAGGAGGCTTGCCCTGTGGGCGCTATCTCTAAGGATCAGTATGGCGTTGAGCATATCGACGAGTCGAAGTGTATCTACTGCGGTAAGTGTATGAACGCTTGTCCTTTCGGTGCTATCTTCGAGATTTCACAGGTATTCGATATCTTGCAGTCTATCCGCCGTGGCGAGGAGGTTGTAGCAGTTGTTGCTCCATCAATCCTCTCGCAGTACAACGCTCCTACCGAGCAGGTATATGGTGCTATCAAGGCTATCGGTTTCAAGGATGTTATCGAGGTGGCACGTGGCGCTGAGATCACTACCGAGAAGGAGACTCACGAGTTCGCAGAGAAGATGGAGGAGGGTCAGCCATTTATGACTACCTCTTGCTGTCCTTCATATATGGAGATGGCGCGCAAGCACGCTCCAGAGTTGCAGAAGTATATCTCTTCTACATACTCGCCAATGGTCTACACCGCAGACCTCGCACACGAGAAGCACCCTAACGCAAAGGTTGTCTTCGTAGGTCCTTGTATCGCTAAGCGTAAGGAGGCACGTCGTGAGGATTTGCAGGGTAAGGTTGACTTCGTACTCACATACGAGGAGGTACACGCTATCCTTTCAGGTATGAACATCGAACTCGGCGAGGCTAACATCCACCCTGTAGATTGCGCATCACGCCGCTCAGCACACGGTTTCGCGGAGAATGGCGGTGTTACTGCAGCAGTTAAGGAGTTGGTAGATGGTAAGATCGACTTCACAACATTGCAGATTGCAGGTTTGAACAAGAAGAACGTTGCTTTGTTGAAGGCTTATGGTAAGACTGGCAAGGCTCCAGCACAGTTCATCGAGGTGATGGTATGTGACGGTGGCTGTATCTCAGGACCAAGCGTTCACACTGCATATGGCGATGGTAAGAAGACCTTCGACGCAGAGTTAAAGAAACGATAAACAACTAACAAAAAAATGACGAAGTTATTTGTAGAAAGATTGGTAAATGGTGATAGGCTAAACGCCTCAGAGATGGGGCAGTTACTTAAGAGTGCTGCTCAAGACCCAACTGTGCTACAACTACTTCGCGACAATGCCGTCCGAACTGCTCGCCAGCAGTTCGGACTTGGCATATATATACGTGGTCTTATAGAACTGTCGAGTTACTGCCGTTGCAACTGCCTATACTGCGGTCTCAGACGTAGCAACCGCGATGCCGAACGCTACAGGCTGAGTGCCGAGGAGGTGCTGGAGTGTTGTAAAGAGGGATATAAGTTGGGATTTAGAACCTTTGTACTCCAGGGCGGCGAGGATGGCACTCACTCGGATGAGTGGCTCGAGATGCTCATCTGCCAGATGCGCAGCCAGTACCCCGATGTGGCAATCACACTGTCGCTCGGCGAGCGTAGCGAGGCGTCGTACATACGCCTTAAACGCGCAGGAGCAAACCGCTACCTACTGCGCCACGAGGCTGCAAATGCCGAGTTATATGAGTCGTTGCACCCCGATAGCAAGGGCTTGGAGTATCGTCTGCAATGTTCCGAGGCTCTGAAGCGCGCAGGATATCAGGTGGGGCTCGGTATGATGATTGGCGTTAAGGGTCAGACCATAGAACACATAGTGGAGGATTTGATGCTCATAGAGCGTATGCAACCCGAGATGGTGGGCATAGGTCCATTCCTACCACATAAGGCGACACCGCTTGGCGACGAGCCTGCGGGAGACCTAAACCTAACGTTGGCAACGATAGCCATAGTGCGACTTATGCTTCCCAAGGCACTGCTACCCTCTACAACAGCACTTGCCACGCTCACACCGCGAGGCAGACTGGAGGGTATACTCTCGGGAGCAAATGTCGTAATGCCCAACCTATCCCCATCGGATGTAAGGGCAAAGTATGCAATATATGAGAATAAGGCCTCGTGGGGTAAGGAGGCAGCCGAAGGCTTGCAGGCTCTTGAAGCGGAGTTGCAGACCATAGGCTACCACATAGACTACTCAAGAGGCGATTTTGACAACCTAAAACAGTAACCTATTATGAGTGAATTTAAATATGACGTAATGTCGGAGCACGCGGATGAGTTCATCCACGATGGCGAGATTCGCGCGACATTGGAGTATGCACAAAAGGCAGCAGAGGACAAGGCATTGGTAGAGGAGATTCTCAAGAAGGCCGAGGAGGGCAAGGGTATCTCACACCGCGAGGCAGCAGTCCTTATCGAGGTTAAGGATAAGGAGATTGAGGAGCGTATCTACGCCATAGCACGCCGTCTGAAGGAGAAGATATACGGCAACCGCATTGTGATGTTTGCACCGTTGTATCTCTCTAACCACTGCGTAAATGGCTGTGTGTATTGCCCTTACCACGCAAAGAACAAGACTATCCCACGCCGCAAACTCACACAGGAGGAGATTCGCCGTGAGGTTATCGCACTTCAGGATATGGGTCACAAGCGCCTGGCACTGGAGACTGGTGAGCACCCAAAACTCTCGCCTATAGAGTATGTATTGGAGTCTATCGACACCATCTACTCTATCCATCACAAGAATGGCGCAATACGTCGTGTGAATGTGAACATCGCGGCAACAACTGTCGAGAACTACACCCGTTTGAAGGATGCCGGCATCGGCACATATATCCTCTTTGAAGAGACATACAACAAGGCTGCCTACGAGCAGTTACACCCTACAGGTCCTAAGAGCGACTGGGCATACCACACCGAGGCTATGGATAGAGCGATGCTGGGTGGTATTGACGATGTTGGCGTGGGAGCGTTGTTCGGACTCTCGAACTACCGCTACGACGTTGTGGGAATCCTTATGCACGCCGAGCACCTCGAGGCACGCTTTGGCGTAGGCCCTCACACCATTAGTGTGCCACGTATCCGTCCTGCCGACGACATCGACCCTGCCGACTTCCCTGATGCAGTTACCGACGAGGTATTCCGCCGCATCGTGGCAGTGTTGCGCATCGCAGCGCCATACACAGGTATGATTGTCTCTACGCGTGAGTCGAAGGCTTGCCGTGAGTTGGTTTTGGATGTTGGTGTGTCGCAGTTGAGTGGTGGCTCTAAGACTTCGGTAGGTGGTTATGCCGAGGGTATTGTGGATGCTGAGGAGTCTGCGCAGTTCGACATCTCGGATAACCGCACATTGGACGAGATTGTGGGATGGTTGTTGGAGTTGGGCTACATACCAAGTTTCTGCACCGCCTGCTACCGCGAGGGACGCACCGGAGACCGCTTTATGTCGTTGGCAAAGCGTGGTTTGATTGGCAACTGCTGCGCCCCTAACGCCCTTATGACACTTGCGGAGTATCTCGAGGATTATGCATCGCCACGTGTGAAGATTGAGGGTGCGAAGATGATAGACCGCCTTACGCAGATTATCCCATCGGAGAAGGTGCGTCGCATAACTATGGACAACCTCAAGGCTATTGCCGAGGGTAAGCGTGACTTCAGATTCTAAGCCTATGCAGAGCGCACCATCATCAGAGCGTGTTCACATCGCTATCTTCGGGCGCTGCAACGCGGGAAAGTCGACACTTGTAAACCGCCTTACGGGGCAGGATGTGGCGATAGTATCTCCCGTTGCGGGCACTACGACAGACCCTGTGCAGAAGGCTATAGAGATAAACGGACTTGGTGCGGCGACACTCATCGACACCCCAGGTCTTGACGACAACACACAACTGGGCGCAGAGCGTGTAGCACGTAGCGCTAAGGTATTGGATAAGACCGACATCGCTATAGTGCTCTTCACCGAGGCTGGCGGAGAGAACGAGTTGCGAATTATGGAGGAGTGTCGTGTGAGGGAGATTCCTACGGTTGTGGCACTTGCACACATAGACACCTTAGAAAACCACGAGGCGGTAAAGGCAGATTTAGAGCGCATTACAAAGAAGAGCGTGGTAGCGATAAGCGCTCTTACGGGTGAGGGCATCGAGGATCTCACAAAGGCGATTGTTGCTATACGCCCTGCCGAGGAGCGTCTCATCACTGAGGGCTTCTGCGAGGCTGGAGACATCGTGCTCTTGGTTATGCCACAGGACAAATCAGCGCCTAAGGGTCGTTTGATACAGCCCCAGGTGCAGACCATACGCGAACTTCTGGACAGGGGCTGCGTGCCTATCTGCTGCACACCGCAGAGTATGGCTCAGGCATTGGCAGGGTTGGCCGAAGCACCAAAGTTGATAATAACTGATTCTCAGGCTTTTAACGATGTATATGCACTAAAGCCCGAGGCATCGGTACTGACATCATTCTCGATACTCTTTGCGCGATACAAGGGCGACATAGTTCTCTTCACCGAGGGTGTCAAGGCCCTGCAGCGCCTAACGCCAGAGTCACGAATACTCATCGCCGAGGCTTGCACACATCAGCCACAAAACGAGGATATAGGACGTGTGAAACTCCCTGCGATACTTCGCAAGAGGTTTGGCGAGGGTTTGAAGATAGACATCGTGGGTGGTGCTGACTACCCCGAGGATTTGACAGCCTATGACCTTGTGATACACTGCGGTGCTTGTATGTTCAACCGCAAACACGTTCTGAGTCGCATAGAGCGCGCCCGTGAGCAGGGTGTGGCGATTACGAACTATGGCGTTATCCTGGCGGCATTGGGAGGTATACTTGACAGAGTAAAGACTTCGTAGTTTGGATATATGAAAATAAATATTTAACTTTGAAGAAATTTTTTGGTTATGGATAAGATAAAACTCCTTGATCGTAGATTTAAGAAGATGATTCCTGCCGAGGAGATAGACAAGGCTGTAGAACGCGTTGCAGAGCAACTTAACGAGCGTTATGCTGGTAAGACCCCTGTGTTCCTTGGTGTGTTGAGTGGCTCGTTCCTATTCCTCAGCGACTTGGTGCGTAAGATTAATTTCGACTCACGCCTTGCGTTTGTTAAGATTTCGTCGTACGAGGGTACGCAGTCTACAGGAAATGTAAAGCAGCAACTCGGCATCGACTTCGATATCGAGGGTAAGGATATCATCATCGTAGAGGATATCGTGGAGACAGGACATAGTATGAACTACCTCCTCGACTATCTCCAGCAGCGTAACCCTGCAAGTGTATCGATTTGCACCCTCTTCTTCAAGCCTGAGAAGTTCTTGTATGAGTATAAGATCGACTACGTTGCAATGCCTATCGGCAATGAGTTTATTGTAGGTTATGGTCTCGACTACAACCAGATTGGCCGTAATCTTAAGGATATTTACGTTTTAGATGAAGATTAATCCCGACTTGCAACTCCTCGAGGGTGGCAAGAAATTACCCCTCGTGGAGGACTTCTATACTATTCAGGGTGAGGGTTTCCACAGCGGAAAGCCCGCATACTTCATACGCCTCGGCGGCTGCGATGTAGGCTGCCGCTGGTGCGATGCCAAGTATACGTGGAATCCTAAGATTTTCCCACCCACACCCATAGAGACCATCGTGGATCGCGCTTGCAGTTGCAAGGCACAGGCTATAGTAATCACCGGTGGTGAGCCACTGCTCTACCCTCTTGGTGACCTTACGCGCGAACTCCACGCCCGAGGTCTCGAGATCTTCATTGAGACATCGGGAACAAACCCCATAAGCGGAGAGTTTGACTGGATATGTCTCTCGCCAAAGCGCCAGATGCCACCATTGGAGGAGGCGTTGCTACGCGCTGATGAGTTGAAGGTCATCGTGCAGACCAAGGAGGATTTGGAGTGGGCCGTGGAGTGCAGCAAAAAGGTGAAGAGCAAGTGTCTGCTCTACCTACAGCCTGAGTGGAGCGTCTACGAGAGCATCATCGGCGATATCGTAGAGTGGGTTAAGGAGAATCCACAGTGGAATATCTCTATCCAGACACATAAGTTTATGCATATTCCATAGCGAAATAACGGGAGGGGCATTATGCAGAAGAAGAGCATCGACGCAGAGAGACTCAAGCAGCGTCAGAGATATATAAACATAGGATGGATGGCGATGACGGTGATTATCGCTATATGCACACTATGGGTATCTATAAGCACCATTGGCGATATGATACGCACACGATTAGACAGGCGTGTTGTTGATGCCAAGATTGAGGCGCTGGAGAAGAAGATTGAGGCGGACAGCATCTTCATCCGCGATATAACCACCTCGCCAGAGTTTATGGAGCGCTTCGCACGCGAAACCTACCATATGCAACGCAAAGGCGAAACGGTATACATTATGGAATAGGGGCTTTGCCAACCATCGCGTTGGCAGGCCCTTTATCTTTGTCAACAGATGTAACAATAGAGTACTACTACCGTATTAGTGGCAACAACCTGTACCTCCAGGAGACAAGCGGGTATACAGAGGTGGAGTATACCAAGTTCGGAAAATAAAATTCTTTGTAGCCACACAATATAACGCTCCAGTGGGGCGTTATTTTTGTATAACAACACTAAAAAACTATTGCCTATAGAGAGACTTCGACGCTTTGAACAAAATTTTGATAATATGAAAAAGCGAATTCTAAACCTTGCGGTTGTTGTCGCAGTGGCGGCAATGAGCGCATATGCAACAACGTATCTCTCATCAGGCAAACTATCAACGACTCAACAGAACAATACCGAGATATCGGATAACCCCTTCTCGGAGAATCCTGTGACCGACGCACAATTTGCCGCATCGGTGGTGCGTGGTGAGTACCCCGACCTTACATATGCTGCCGAGAATGCCGTGCGTGCTGTGGTCAACATCGAGGCTACTATAAGCGTTGGCAACCGCGCTATGCCTCGCGACCCCTTCTTCGAGTTCTTCGGCTACCCACAAGGCTATGGCGAGCGTGAGGCACGTGCCGGAGGCTCGGGAGTGATAATCTCGGAGGATGGTTATATCGTTACGAACAACCACGTTATAGACAATGCCAAGAGCCTCCGCGTAAAGTTATACGATGGCAGGGTGTTCGACGCCAAGGTCATAGGCTCCGACCCTGCAACAGACGTGGCACTTATCAAGATTGAGGCATCGGCATTGCCTACCCTACCATTTGGCTCGTCAGATGAGTTGCGTCTCGGAGAGTGGGTGCTTGCCATAGGCTACCCTATGGACCTGCAGTCAACGATTACCGCGGGCATAGTATCTGCCAAGGCACGAAGCCTCGGGGCGTTGGGTGGCGAGCGCAGCATAGAATCGTTCATACAGACCGACGCTGCGGTAAACCCTGGTAACTCGGGAGGTGCGCTGGTGAACACGCGCGGTGAGTTAGTGGGTATAAACACAATCATCAAGACCTCTACAGGAAGTTACGTTGGTTACTCGTTTGCCGTGCCTGAGAGCATAGTGCGAAAGATTGTGGTAGACCTCAAGGAGTCGGGCGTTGTGCAGCGTGCCGTGCTTGGCATCTCGTTCCGCGCTATAGACCAGCAGTTTGTGGACCAGATGGGCGAGACAACAGGTATCAGCGAGATTGGAGGCATCTATGTGGCATCGGTGGTGGAGAGTGGTGCAGCATCGGAGGCTGGCATCCGCAAGGGTGATATCATCACGGCGCTGGATGGTGTGAAGACTAACGACACCGCGACATTTGTGGAGCAGATAGGCAAGCGCCGCCCTGGGGATAAGATTACCATAGACCTACGTCGTGGCGAGAAGAGTCTCAGCGTCGTAGCGACACTTCAAAATAAGGCTGGTGAGACCTCGCTCTTGGCGAAGGATAGCATCGACGCAAAGAGCGTGTTGGGTGCAGAGTTCCGCAACGCACCATCGGCACTGTGCAACGAGTTGGATATTCGTGGTGGTGTGCAGGTTACGAAGGTTGTACGCGGAGGTCTCCTGGAGCGTTGCCGCGTGAAGGAGGGATATGTGATAACGCATATCAACGACCGCGAGGTGACAAGCCTCGACGACCTCGACCGCATAACGACAAAGATAACATCTATAGATGGTATCTATCCTAACGGCAGAGCATCGAGTTATACGATAATGGAGTAATACAAACGGGGAGTGTCCATTGTGACACTCCCCGTTTTCTAAATCATTTCGGAATTACAATACCCACAAGAGAGGTGCTCCCACCTCTGACAACTCCTCATCGCTAATCTCTACCGAGATAATACCCTCGGAGTATGGTGCTACCTCATAAGGCTGATAGATGAATACCACGCCGCTCTCGGTGAGAGTCGCAGAACTTGACATTGGAAGTGCCGCAGCATCCTCAACAAAGAGCGTATACTCATCACACAAGCGGTTGTAAATTAATGCCTTGACAGCATCACCACACTCTCCATCGAAGAGGTAACGGAAATCGTATAGGCTACCACTCTCCAAGTCGAAACACTCATACCACAGGGTCTGAACACCGTGCGCACCACCGGCGTATGACTCCACGAGAGTCTCATAACACAAGATGGTGTTATCGCGGAGAAAGAAGGCGGTCTGGTCCATAGTATAGGAGCATCTGCTGACATCGTCCGAGGCTACATAGTCGGCATACTCCGCCACAATGCGCTGCGCCATAGCATCGAGATCCATACGGATGAAACCATCATCGTCACACTCAGCGTCGTAGTCCTCGAAGGAGTTGCTATAGTTCTGCCACTCTATCTTGGCAAAGACCTCCCTGTCCCACATATTCGCAATGCGCTGATAGGTAATCTCAACGTTATATGTCTCGCCATCCGATGCCACAAAGTGATAAGGCTCGAACTCTGGCAACACCTGTTTCTTGATATTAGTGCACGACATAAGGGCAACCATTGTCACGAATGCCACAAAAAATCTGAAGTTTCTCATATACTTTTCCATTTAATTTGACGTAAAGTTACAACTTTTTATCATATCTGCAAACATTACCTCGGAGGATATTACATTGGTGGCAGATGGGAAAAGAGATTGTGATTTAATTTTTTTTATATATGTAGATTGTATTTTTAGGGAAAATTGCAGAAAAATTGACATTTTCGCATAAAAAAGTTGGAAAAAGTTTTGTGGAATTAAATATTTGCTCTATTTTTGCAGAGTCAAAAGGAAATAACCTAATGACAGGCTTAACTGGTGGATTCATCTAAGGGCTAGGATACGTGCCTCTCACGCACGACATAGGGGTTCGAATCCCCTATCCACTACTAAGAAAGTATCGAGAAATTGATACAACACATAAACAAGCCGATATGGTGGATTCATCTAAGGGCTAGGATACGTGCCTCTCACGCACGACATAGGGGTTCGAATCCCCTATCCACTACTAAAAGGTATCGAGAAATCGATACCTTTTTTTTCGTTATATACTTTGCCCACTATCGGCGAATGGTCGTAGGTTTGAGGAGATGGCTGCGCACCTGGGTGAGGAGCGTGGTGGCGAGGCTATCGCGGTAGACGAGTTGGTGCTTCCAGCGGTTAGCCCACCAGCGGCGCCACTTATACCACACAACACGCACGACACCACCCTCGGGTTGCTTCTCTGAAAACTCCGGAGATAGGATATCGCGCAATATTCGCTGCTCGATATCCCTACGGCGTGTGACAACGGGGATGTACGCCTCGTCGATACCACACACCTCAACGGCAAGGACATTGAGAGCATCGAGGAACTTATCCATCTTATGCTCGCGGCAGATGCTATAGAGCCACTGCCAATCGATATCGTTATGGTAGCGCGACAGGAACATCGCCCAGTCGACGATATGGCGCAAGACAATCTCCACAGCCGCAAAGTGTGCCGCAGCGTGACGCACAAGGAACAGCGCGTGCATATTTAGGGGAGGAAGAAAGACCTTCGCACCATCGACATCCACAACCTCACTCTGCTCCTCGGTGCAACGCAGGAGTTCGCGCTCGAGGTCACGATTCGAAAGGTGGGAATGGATATTCAGGAAGTCGAAGTGGTTCTCAATCATCACACCATCCACGTAGAACACCGTATGGTGGTGTCTGTCATCCTCAACCTTAGCACCAAACACCTCACGCACCACAGCATCGCCACGATGCTGCTCGCCATAGAGCCATATATCGACATCCACGCAGGGGCGATACTCGGGCGTAGAATAGCAGAGGCTAAGACCATAACCCTTGAGAATCATCATCTTAATACCCTCAGCACCAAAGACCTCAGCAAGGCGCGTGATAACACGTCGCTGCTTACGGTAGCGCTTCACACCGCGCTCCACAACATATGCCCATTGCAGTTTCGTTGCCTTATCTATAGGATTATCTTCAGCCACAGCACCCTCCCTGACAAGAGTCTCAACACCCTGCCACGCCACAGCAGCAACATCCTGTCGCTGTGCGAGGTGCAGCACCTCCGCCCAACGAACACCCCTAAGCGGAGTCTCGGGAATTACGCCACACAACCCTGCCCTTAGCAGAGTTAGCAATATCTCTTCGCTATGTCTCATCGCCGTTTACCATTTTGCGAGGCTACCCTCTCATATATCTTCATATATTCCTCCACCATACGCTCCACAGTCAATTCCTCGCGAAATATCTGCAACGACCTATCTCCGAACGTCTTACACTTCTGCTCATCCTCCAAAATCTCGGAGATCCTACGAGCAAACATCTGCGCATCATTCTCGAGCACATAGCCATTCTCGCCATTGCGCACTATCTCACTCACACCACCAACATCCGAGGCGACAACAGGTAACCCCTGACTCATAGCCTCGATGATAACCATTGGCAGACCCTCGTAGTTGGACGCGAGCATAAACAAATTGGCCTGGGAGCAGTATGCGCCAGCATTGGGGATATTACCTATAAAGTGACAATTCTCGGGCAGCGTACCATACTCGGTAACCTCCTCCAAATTTCCTATCCACACAAAGCCATAGTCGGGCAATAGGCGCGCCACGTCGATGAATAACTTGGGCAACTTAGGAGGCATAACACGCGCTATGGACAACACAACCTTCTTGTATCTGCGCAACTCGGGCATATCCATCAAGTTGGAGGCGTCGGGCACTGCGATACCATTATAAACCGTTGAGACATTGTGCGTTATACCCTCGCTCCTAAGGTTACGCTCATCGTAGTTACTAACGCCAACAATAGCGCTACACCACCTCTGCAGCAGACGCTCCACGGGCAATAACTTCCTGTAGGCAAGGCGTACTGAGTCGAAGCCGTGCACGGTATAGACCACCCTCTTCTTAGGGAATACCAAACGTCCGAGCGTTCCCGCCTTTGAGGAGTGGAGATGTATGACATCGGGGTTATACCTCTTATATAGTCGTCGCAACGCTATAGCCGCCTTAACATCACTCTTTAGCGAGATGCTACGCTGCAGCGATGGACAATGCTCCTTCACAACCCTCTCCGAGACCATATCCCACATCTTACCATCGCCCTCACCAGCCACAAGTACCACATCGTGACACGCGCTGAGGTAGTTCGCCAACTGCACCACGACACTCTGCGCACCACCCAACTCCGAACGTGTTATTACGAGCATTATCTTCATAATATCCAGCAATTTACGATAACAAGAGACTACGATAATCGAGTCTTCAGGTATATATGTAAGATATAATTTGTTATGCCATCTCCCAAGAGTTTGCGCATCAAAGCCACCCTCCTAACCTTGGGATTAAGATTGTACTTAAAAAGCCAATTATAATTATACAACTCCTTAAGGATTCTGCGCCTATCACCGCCATTCATAAATCCCGTCATTGCCCTTAGAATACACAGTTCATAAGCCCAAAAAGAGTACAAAGCATCTCGCGAACTATCGTTCCAGTCACTATACATTCCATCAACACCCTGCTTAAAAATAGCAAGGAGATCATTGAATTTCTTCTGTGAAAACGAAGAGGTTATAGAGGTTGAAACACCTCGCCTGTACATATACATATAGTGATTTACAAACCTACAACACTGTGTCTTATGCAATAAATCAACAAACCAAGGAATATCCTCACTATAAAGCCCCTTGATAAACTCTACTTTTCTTTGAATAGACTCTCTCTTGATGAGTTTCATACAGGCGCTCATCGGGAAAGTACCCGATGCGACCAACTTCTCGATACACTGCGATGATGATATTGTATGGTGCAGAGAATCATCATATTTCACCCACTTAACAACTCTATCATCAGAATAATAATATGAGCAGTTGAAACCTATGAAATCACACTTTGGAGTCTTTAGGGCCTCATCCATCAATAATGCCAAATCTTTGGGATCAGCCCAAAAATCATCACTATCGATAAACAAAATATATTGACCCTTCGCCAATCCAAGACCTACATTTCGAGCATCTGATTGTCCACCGTTGGGTTTATGAACAACAACAACCCTATCATCCCGTTTAGCAAACATATCACATATGTGCGCCGAGTTATCCGTTGACCCATCATCAACCAGGATAACCTCCATATTGGCATAGGTTTGACACAGTACGCTCTCTACACACTGCACAAGATACTGTTCTACATTATATACTGGTATAATCACCGAAATTAACATACGACACCTCCCCTTAAAGCATATATTGGAAATATATAAACGATGACTTATATTCCGCAACACCCATAAATACTTTTACGAAGTATAGTATCGACGCATATAGCAGAACAAAAACTAATCCGGCATATTGTCGCCTACCGTATAAGTAGACACAAAGATAGTACAGCGGTAATATTGACGGAATCCAAAAATAGTATGAGAAACGGCCAATAAGTTGATTTACAAGCAACGCACAACGTAATGAGTAAGATAAAATTCCAAACCTAAAGAATAGTCGCTCCTTATCCGAAAGAATATTCAACTTGAGCAACCTTAATGCAAGGAAATATAACGGCAAGAGGATAAACTTCGATATCTTGTATACAATATCTGTTGAGGTCTCTATAGTCTCCTGCTCTACATACATTCGCTCGTAGTGAGTCTCCTCTCTAATCTCATCGGGAAGAAGCTCTATAGCACTCTCATTGAGGCTATTGCCTGTGGGGATTAGGGCAACTATACAAGATACTATAAGCAACGTTCTTGGAAATT
>JAFOCZ010000074.1 GCA_017380955.1 Alistipes sp. | reverse complement strand
GCAGATGCTGCCTTATCACAACAAATTACTTGCGGATGGCTGCTACACCTGGAAGTTCCTTGCCCTCCATATACTCGAGCAACGCACCACCACCTGTAGAGACGTATGATACCTTATCTACAAGACCAAACTTGTTGATGCAGGCAACAGAGTCACCACCACCGATGAGGGAGTATGCACCATTCTTCTCGGTAGCCTCGGCGATCGCCTCGGCAACGGCGCGTGAGCCTGTAGAGAACTTGTTAATCTCGAATACACCTACAGGGCCATTCCAGAGGATGGTCTTGCAGCCGAGGATATGCTCGCGGAACTTAGCCTTACCACCTGTTGCGATGTCGACACCCTCCCACTCATCAGGAATGCTGAATACTGGAGACTCCTGGGTGTTTGCGTTCTCTGAGAAGTCGTCGCAGATGAGAGCATCTGGAGAGCGGAGAATCTGGATACCACGAGCCTCAGCCTTCTTGAGAATCTCGAGAGCCACAGGGAACATATCAGGTTCGCAGATAGACTTACCTACGTGGCCACCCTCAGCACCTGCGAAGGTGTAGGTCATACCACCACCGATGATGATAGAGTCTACCTTGTCCATAAGTTTCTCGATGATAGAGATCTTTGTAGAGACCTTTGAGCCGCCGATGATAGCGCAGAAAGGACGCTCAGGATTCTCCATAACGCCGTCGATAGCCTTCAACTCGTTCTCCATAACGTAGCCGAACATCTTGTCGTTAGGGAAGTAGTCTGCGATGAGCGCTGTAGAGGCGTGAGCACGGTGTGCTGTACCAAAGGCGTCGTTGATGTAGCAGTCGGCATATGATGCGAGACGCTTTACGAACTCCTTCTGTGACTCCTTAACAGCCTTCTTAGCCTCCTTCTTCTCCTCGTCTGAGGCATCCTCAGCAAGACCACGTGGCTTACCCTCCTCCTCGGCGTAGAAGCGCAAGTTCTCGAGGAGCATTACCTCACCTGGCTTGAGGTTTGCTGCCATCTCTGCAGCCTTCTCACCCATACAGTCACCTGCGAAGAGCACCTTCTCACCAAGACGCTCCTCGATAGCATAGATAATCTGCTCCAAAGAGTATTTTGGATCTGGATTCTTCTTAGGACGGCCGAGGTGTGACATAAGGATCACAGCACCACCACCTGCCAATACCTTCTTGATAGTAGGTATCGCAGCGCGAATACGTGTGTCATCAGCAACCTTACCCTCTGCGTTGAGAGGCACGTTGAAGTCTACGCGGATGATAGCACGCTTACCAGAGAAATTGTAGTTGTCGATTGCAAACATAGTTTTATATTATTTTAGTTATACGTTGTTCTCTAATTGCCAAAATGGAATATGGCTAAAATCGTACAAATATACTATTTTTTTTTGAGTTTGCGAAACCGCAACGCCAAAAAGCCGTGAGTCTTAGGATTATATAATAAAAAAGCGGGGTTTGTCTAACAAATTCGTTAGACAAACCCCATCTTTTGTACCCGAGTTCTTTTGTTGATAGAATAGTGCAGATACAACGCTCGGCGAAATTTGTGCCGATGGGCTGTACTAAAGCGTACTGCCCATTGGCGAAATTTTTCGTTAGCGGCAGTAGATGCGCTATTATCTCAACAAAGCCTTAACTTCCTCGGCAACAGTTACGCCGTTGTAGCCAAACTTCTCGTCGAGTACCTTGAAAGGTGCTGAGTAACCGAAGTGGTCGAAGCCGTGGATGAAGCCATCCTCGCCAACCAAGCCACGAAGGTTTACAGACAAACCTGAGGTCATACCGTAGCGTGGCAAGTTGCCAAGTACCTCTGCCTGGTATGCCTTATCCTGGTCGCGGAACAAGCCCTCAGAAGGGATAGATACAACGCGTGTTGCGATGCCCTCAGCAGCCAACATCTCTGCACCCTCAACAAGTGTAGATACCTCTGAGCCTGTTGCGATGAGTGTAACCTTAGCATCCTTGTTCTCCAATACTACGTAGCCACCACGCTCAGCCTTCATAGCCTCGGCACGACGTGACTCGCCAGTAAGTGCTGGCAACGACTTGATATTCTGACGAGAGAGAATCAACGCCACAGGGCGTGTCTCCTCCATCGCCATCTTCCACGCTGCTACGGTCTCCTCAGAGTCCGCAGGGCGAAGAACGAGCATAGAGCGCTTGCCAGAGTGGTTGTGGAGGTGCTCCATAAGGCGAATCTGTGCCTCGTGCTCTACAGGCTCGTGGGTAGGACCATCCTCGCCTACGCGGAATGAGTCGTGTGTCCAGATGTAGATAACCTTCTTCTCCATAAGAGCCGAGAGACGTACCGCAGGCTTCATATAGTCTGAGAATACGAAGAATGTACCGCAGGCAGGGATGATACCGCCGTGGAGTGCCATACCGTTCATAACGCACGCCATTGTCAACTCTGCAACACCAGCCTGGAAGAACTGACCTGTGAAGTCACCCTTGGTGAATGCCTTGGTCTTCTTGAGGAAGCCGTCGGTCTTATCTGAGTTAGAGAGGTCGGCAGATGATACCACCATATTCTCTACGTGCTCAGCGAAGTATGAGAGCATATTTGCCGAAGCAGCACGTGTAGCCTGGTCTGGCTTAACCTCAATCTTAGAGTAGTCAATCTCTGGGAGTTTGCCAGAGTAGAACATATCCATCTTCTCAGCAAGTGCAGGGTTTGCCTTACGCCACTCTGCCTCTGTAGCCTGCATCTCCTTAGCCCACGCACGCAACTCCTCACGACGCTGTGCGTATACCTCCTTAGACTCCTCGAATACTGCGAATGGCTCCTCAGGGTTACCACCGAGATTTTTGATAGTCTCCGCGATGTCGGCACCTGCTGCTGTGAGAGGCTGACCGTGTGTAGATACCTGATTCTCGAATGATGTGCCATCGGCCTTACGAGCACCAAAGCCCATAATGGTCTTACCGATGATGAGCGTTGGGCGCTCTGTCTCGGCGATAGCAGCCTTCAACGCAGCACGAATCTCGTCGATAGACTGACCATTTACGGTGATAACATTCCAGTTCCAAGCCTTATACTTCATCTCGATGTCCTCGGTGTCTACCTCGTCGCACTTTGTTGATAACTGTACGTTGTTAGAGTCGTAGAACATAATGAGGTTTGAGAGGCCGAGGTGACCTGCTACACGACCAACACCCTGTGAGATCTCCTCCTGGATAGCACCATCAGAGATGAAGGCATAGGTCTTGTGAGCCATCCACTCGCCGAAGCGAGCAACCATAAAACGCTCAGCGATGGCAGCACCAAGAGCCATAGCGTGACCCTGACCAAGAGGTCCTGATGTGTTCTCTACGCCACGAAGTACGTCTACCTCTGGGTGACCTGGTGTTACGCTACCCCACTGACGAAGGCTCTGAAGATCCTCTGTTGTGTAGTTACCTGCCAACGAGAGCACAGCGTAGAGCATAGGCGACATATGTCCTGGATCGAGGAACAAACGGTCGCGGTGTGGGTATGCCATATTATCGGGGTCGTAGCGAAGGAACTCGCTGTAGAGGACGTTGATGAAGTCAGCACCGCCCATCGCGCCACCTGGGTGACCAGACTTAGCCTTCTCGACCATCGATGCTGCGAGGATACGGATGTTATCCGCAGCACGCTGAAGTTTGTTGTTTTCCATAGTGATTGTTTTTTATATTGTTTGTATATACTTATCTTCTTTTGAAAATATGGGGTGTTTACACAACATTTGTTACAATATACAAAGGTACTAAAATTTTGTGAGGTTGTGCAATTATTAGGTCAAAATTTACAAAAATTGGTCAAAAGATAAGTCTCGGCGCTGGAAAACATTATATGGGTGTGGGTTAAGATGGGGTACGATGAGGTAAGATGAGGTAAGATGAGTTAGGATGGGAGCACATAGAAACGCATAGTACCTCATAGAAACTCATCACCCACCACCTCCCTAAGCGCCCCAATTTCTTGTCAGAAGGCGTGAGATGTGTTATATCACAAAAGTATCCCACTTGGGATAGTACAAGAAGTACAGCCCAAGTGGGATATCTTTTAGGGATATGACGCAGATTGCGCCTTATCACAAGAAATTAAAGGTTGAGTTTCTTGCGGATATCCTTTGGCAGCGCATCCTTATGAACGATGATGTTCATAGTCTTGTAACGAACGAATGCCTTTGATGCATACCAGTGACCCTTGAATGTACCAGCCTCGCCCCAAGAGTTCTTAACCATATAGTACTCTACGCCGTTAGCATCCTTTGCGATACCGTAGATGAGCATACCGTGATCATCGGTAGTCTCCCAGTTGTCGTAACCGAGTTGACGCTCCTCCTGAGTACACATTCTCTGTGATGCTGGAAGTGGCATAGGGGTGTTCTTCTTCTCAGCCTCAGACATACGAAGCCACTTAGCCATATCAGAGCCCTGGAGATCCTCAGCCTTAGCCTCCTCAGGAAGCACTGCAGTACCCATACGTGTGAAGCCCTTCTCGCTAACGTCGCTACCCCAAGCAACAGTGTAACCCTTCATAATAGCGTTGTCGAATACCTCCATCAACTCATCGATAGGGAGGTTATAAGACTGTGCCCAACGCCAGTTATCAGGAATCTCGAGTGCGAAAGATGTGTAGAATGGGTGGTGAGTGTAAGATGTGAGTGATACGTAGTCAGCAGCGTTCAAGCCCAAAGTCTCGTAGAATGACTTTGGAGTGTACTCCTTACCCTCGTATGTGAAGGTCTCAGGACGCTCGCCGAGGTAGATATCGTGGATAGCCTCGATAGCCTTCTTCCACAACATCTCACCCTCAGGGTTTGACTGAAGGCTGCGGTGATTGCCCTTTGCGATAGCCGCTACAACAGCGTCGCTAACAGCAGTCAACTCATTGTGGTTGCTGAGTTCCTTGCCATACATAACACCTGGACGCATCTCAGCCTCTGGAACAAGACCGAACTTCTCCATACCGTAGATAACATCGTAGAATGAGCCACCCTGTGCGAAAGATACATCGCCGTGAGTGCGAACAGCCTTATCAGCGCGCTCGAGGTAGGTGTTGTGAACGATGAACATCTCAGAGAAGTCATACTCGCCCTTACCCATACGCAAAAGTTCTGACTCGATGAATGCAAGTGATGAGTAGCACCAGCAAGTACCAGCCTGAGCCTGGTTCTTGATGCTTGTGATAGGATTAGCCTTGACTACTGTAAACTCAGCAGCCTCCTGAGCCATAGCACCTGTAGCCAACATAAGGCCAAGTGCCAAACCAAAGATTTTCTTCATAATAAATTAGTTTTAAGGTATTGTTTAAATATGTTTATTTCTTGCTCTTCGCCACGATACGCTGACAGTCTACATATGTCAGAGTCTCGACCTTAGCACCCTTAGGCAGACGGTAGTTCTTGCCGTTGTAGGCGATGTATGGACCATACTGACCGCTCTTCACAACCATCTGTGGATCCTCGGCAAAGGTGCGCAAAGGCTCGGATGCGGCACGCTGCTTGGCGATATTCTCCTTTAGGAGTTCCTCAGCACGCTCACGGGTGATGGTATATGGGTCGTCACCCTTCTGCAACGACGCAAAGGTCCTGCCGTGACGCACATATGGACCAAACTTACCAACGCCAACCATCAACGGCTCGCCATCCAACTCACCAAGGTCACGAGGCAAGGCGAACAACTCCAACGCCTCCTCCAAGGTGATAGACTCGATAAGTTGACCCTTCTTCAACGAAGCAAACTGACCCTTACCGCCATCCTCAGCCTCGAGTTCTACCATAGGACCATAACGACCGATACGCGCCTTAACGGTGCAGCCGCTCTTAGGATCTACGCCCAACACACGCACCGACTGCACACTGCGGTCGCTCTGAGTGCCCACAGCACAATCCACGAGTTTGTGGAATGGATCGTAGAAGTCACGAATCATATCTGTCCAGGTGATGTCACCCTCGGCAACACGGTCAAACTCCTTCTCGACATTTGCCGTGAAGTGGTAGTCCATAATTGATGAGAACTGTGTCTCGAGGTAGTCGTTGACAACCATACCTATGTCGGTTGGTGCCAGACGATTCTTCTCCTTACCGTAACTCTCGGTTACCATCTTCTCCGAAATCTTATCGCCAACGAGCGTAAGTTGGTGTGTCTGACGCTTCTGACCATCACGATTCTGCTTTACAACATAACCACGGTTGATGATGGTGGTGATGGTAGGAGCATATGTTGATGGACGTCCGATACCCAACTCCTCGAGGCGCTTTACGAGTGCCGCCTCGTTGTAACGCGATGGTGCTACACTATAGCGTTCCTGAGCGGTGATAGATACAGGAAGCACCTTGTCGCCAACGGTCATCTTTGGCAGGATGCCACCCTCGCCCTCGTTTTGAGAGTCCTCCTCGGTAGACTCGGAGTAGAGACGCATAAAGCCATCGAAGCGCACTACCTCACCTGTTGCCACAAACTGCTCCTTGCGGCGCTCGAGGTCTACGACAATTGTCGTGCGATCCAACTCCGCAGGTACCATCTGCGATGCTACGGTACGCTTCCAGATAAGGTCATACAACTTCTTCTCGGCTGCTGTACCCTCTATCTCGTGACGCTCGATATACGAAGGACGGATAGCCTCGTGAGCCTCCTGAGCACCCTTCGCCTTGGTCTTGAAATTGTGAGGATAGGAGTATTTAGCGCCAAAGAGGCGGGTAATCTCATTCTTACACTGCGTGATAGCCATCTGCGAGAGATTCACAGAGTCGGTACGCATATAGGTGATAAGACCCTGCTCGTAGAGTTTCTGCGCTACGGACATAATCTGCGACACGCTCATACCGAGTTTACGACCAGCCTCCTGCTGAAGTGTAGAGGTAGTGAATGGTGGCGCTGCGAAGCGTTGCACAGGCTTCTCCTCGGCCTTGCTGACGGTGAAGTTCTCGCCGATGCACTCACGGAGGAACTGCTCTGCCTCCTGGCGTGTGGCAAATGGCTGTGAGAGCGTAGCCTTGAAGAGTGTCTTTGAGGCATCCTCAGCGGCATAGAACTGTGCCACAACACGATACTGCGCTGTAGAGTTAAAGGCGATAATCTCACGCTCACGCTCCACGATAAGACGCACTGCAACACTCTGCACACGACCTGCCGAGAGTGCTGGGCGCACCTTCTTCCAGAGCACTGGCGACAACTCGAAACCTACCAAACGATCCAAGACACGGCGTGCCTGCTGGGCGTTTACGAGGTTGAGGTCTATGGTGCGAGGATTCTCTATAGCATCGAGAATAGCGCGCTGCGTAATCTCGTGAAATACAATACGTTTAGTCTGGTCGATAGGCAACTGAAGCACCTTTGCCAAGTGCCAGGCGATAGCCTCTCCCTCGCGGTCCTCATCGGATGCGAGCCACACGGTCTTTGCCTCACGGGCAAGGCGTGTCAACTCCTCGACTACCTTACGCTTATCATCCGGAATCTCGTATATAGGTTCAAAATGGTTATCGAGGTCTACGCCAAGACCCTTCTTCGCAAGGTCTCGGATATGTCCAAAACTCGACTTTACCATAAAGCCCTTACCCAGGAACTTCTCAATGGTCTTAGCCTTTGCTGGAGACTCAACAATCACTAAATTTTCTTGCATCACAAATATTTTTATACTCTTTGCAAAACTTTTCTAATCTGTTAATCTACAACGGTGTAGGTCAACTCCAACTTCATAGGAGCAACACTCTCCACGCCATTCATCTCATACATACCATATATCGCCTGGCGGTTGAAGTCATAAAGCGAATAGGCAGCAGGAGCGATGTAGAAGCGACGAAGCGACATATAGTCCGACTCCTCACTTGCGAACTTCTCGAAGTCTACCTTGCCATCCTCACCAACATACGCCGCAGCAGCATTCATCAACGACTGCAAGTATATCGAGATATCCATCTTGTAGCAGCCCAACGAGCGGTTGAGAGTACCATCGTACTTCAACAAACCGCTGCTCTCTGCGGTATACATATAGTCGGTTATGGCGATGAGTTTGTTGTAGTCGGTGTAGCAACCCAAACGTGGCATCGAGCCATTCAGTATTGGGGTTATCTCACCCGGCACAAGCAGGTTATAGTCGTAGTTAGAGCCCTCGAGGTATACCGACATCGTAGCCTGGTTTACCGACACCACAGCACTCTGGCTCTCGGCGCGTACTATATCTGCCAACGACTGGATAAACTCATCGGTGAACTCCACCTCTGTGACAACACCGCCCATACCATCTACATAGCAGGTGGTGAGCATATCCTCGGCAGCGACCTTCGAGCCCTCGAAATCGTGCTTCACGCTATTGATAGATACATTACCCGCATCACCATCGTAGTTCTCCTCGTTAAGGAAGAGGTTGTATACCATATAGGTAGTATCGCGGATAATCGTAGGGTCCTCCTCGTAACGGCCACGAGTATAGAGCAACAGCGCTGTATTCTCAAGGTCAGTGGCGAACATAGCACCCTCGGTATCCTCGGCAGGGGCGATGTAGATACCCTTCACCTTCTCCACAAACTTTGCCTCGTTACCCGCAACATAGAGGCTGTCGAGGTCGAGAGCCAGACCATTCTTGCTCTCGTCGTTCAAATCCGTGGTGAGCATCAAGCGCGAGATATACTCCGCAGTGGCGGGCGTAGGCTCCAGGCGCACATCGCTATTCTTAGGATTCAATATATCACCCACATATGCTCCCTTCTGCTGATTTGGGAACTCAAAGGTGAAGATAGGCTCCTCGGAGATATACTCCGTAGGGTCGAAGTTTATGTAGAATGCCGTATCCTTCTCCTCAGGAAGGTTGAAATAGTCGTTAGAGGTAATCTCGTAGACATTGAAACGATGCTTCTTGGTGGTATCGCCGTGATAATCGGTGATATACAACGACAGAAGCATAGAGTCGTATATAGGACGATAACCCCAACCACGTCCCTCGGGCAACGACAAACTGAACAGCACCTGCGACATAAAGCCTGCCGAGCGGTTGCCATACTCCGCACTCGCCTCACAACCGAAGTATCCCTTGCCGATATTTGCCGAGCGGATAGAGTCGGTTTGGTAGAGTTTGGTGGTGATAAACGAGCACTCTATCTCGGAGGTGGCATCACGATAGATACCCCTCTCATAGACACGTCGCTTGAGCGTCATATTCTGGGTTGTCGGCACAAACTCCGAGCCCATAGTGTAGTCCACCTCTGTTGTGCATCCCACGATGCAGAGCATCGCAAAGAGCAACATAGCAACGTGGAAAACCCTCTTACAATTCATCATAGAATCTCTTATAATTATCGAAGACCTCCTTGCTGTCGCCTGCCTGGTAGTCGAGAATCTTCTTACCTCGGCTACGAGCATACTCCACAACCTCCTGGTCGGCATTTGGTGAGGTCACAACAATACCATCTGCATACTCTATAACGAAGCGATAGAGGTTTTGGTATGATGGCTCCTCCAAAACAGACATAACGCTGTCCAAGATACCCTCACCCTCGAGTTTCTGCTTGAGTTCTGGGTTGAGCGTTCCATCAAACTTATCGTCCGATATCGACAACACAATCTTCACATCGCTGAAGAGAGGGTCATCGTAGAATACCTTCTTGAGATACATAGGCACGATTGCCGAAAACCAGCCGTGGCAGTGCACGATGGTTGGCGACCAGCGGAGTTTCTTGACAGTCTCGAGCATACCGCGAGCAAAGAATATAGCACGGTCGTCGTTATCCTCAAACATCTTGCCATCCTCATCCTTGAGAACTGCACGACGTGAGAAGTAGTCGTCGTTATCGATGAAGTATACCTGAAGACGTGCTGCAGGGATAGATGCAACCTTGATGATAAGCTGGTGGTCGTTATCGTTGATGATAAGATTCATACCCGAGAGACGGATAACCTCGTGAAGTTGGTTACGTCGCTCGTTAATACAGCCATAACGAGGCATAAAAATACGCACCTCAGCACCACGCTCCTGCATCTGACGAGCCATATCGAGACTGAGATTCGAGAAATCACTCTCAGGAAGATATGGCGATATCTCCTGACATACGTACAAAATCTTGTTTGTTGCCATAGTTTAGTTTGTTTATAGCAATAAATTAAAGAATCAACATAGCATCGCCGTAAGTACCAAAGCGGTAACCCTCCTTTACTGCCACATCGTAGGCATTCATAACGAGGTCGTAGCCACCAAATGCCGCTACCATCATCAACTGTGTTGAGTATGGCAAGTGGAAGTTCGATACAAAGGCATCAGCCGAAGAGAACTGATAAGGATGGAAGATGAACTTATTAGTCCAGCCCTCCATAGGCTTGAGCATACCACCTACCGAGGCAGCGGTCTCCATAGCACGCATAACAGTAGTACCGATAGCCACAATCTTGCGACCCTCACGACGTGCGTTGTTCACCAACTCGGCAGTCTCAGGGGTGATGAAGAACTGCTCAGAGTCCATCTTATGCTTCGACAAATCCTCAACATCCACAGTGCGGAAGTTACCAAGACCTACGTGGAGTGTGAGAAACGCGCGGTCGATACCCTTAATCTCCATACGCTTCATAAGGTGCTTCGAGAAGTGAAGACCTGCCGTAGGAGCAGCCACAGCACCCTCCTTATCGGCATAGATAGTCTGATACCACTCGGCATCCTCGGGCTCTACCTTCTCTCTCACCCAACGTGGCAGAGGTGTCTCACCCATATTGTAGAGCGCCTCCTTGAACTCCTCATACGAGCCGTCGAAGAGGAAACGCAAGGTACGACCACGAGATGTGGTGTTGTCGATAACCTCGGCACCCATCAACTCATCGTCGCCAAAAAACAACTTATTGCCAATACGAATCTTACGCGCTGGGTCTACAAGAACATCCCAAAGGCGCAACTCGCGGTTTAGTTCTCGAAGAAGGAATATCTCGATATCGGCACCTGTCTTCTCCTTGCAACCCTGGAGACGTGCAGGGAATACCTTTGTGTCGTTGAACACAAACATATCCTTCTCATCGAAATACTCTATAATATCCTTAAATGTGCGGTGTTCGATCTCACCTGTAGAGCGGTGCAACACCATAAGGCGGGCATCATCACGGTTTATGGTAGGATACTTTGCAATCAGTTCCTCCTTAAACTCATAGCCATATTGCGATAACTTCATATCAATGAAATAAAATGGTTAACAAATACTATACGAAAAATTTGCTATTTTGTTTCACACTCACGCAATTTTTCCATAAAAGTGTCGAGACTATATCCATCCTCGACCCTGAAACCGCCACTGCGTGTGCGGCGCAACGAACTCAGATAAGCACCACTCTGCAGTGCCTCGCCAATCTCGAATGCCAACGAGCGAATGTATGTACCCTTGCTGCAACGCACACGAATCTTGATGCGTGGCATATCATACTCCAGCAACTCCATATCGTAGATGTTGATAAGAGCCTTCTTGAGTTCTATCTCCTCGCCAGCGCGCGCAAACTCATAGGCACGCACACCCTGCACCTTCTTGGCAGAGTACAACGGTGGCAACTGCTCACGCTCGCCACACAAGCCGCGCAACGCCTCCTCGACCATCTCACGCGTGATATGCTCGGTAGGATATGTGGCGTCCACCTCGTGCTCCATATCTCCCGAAGGTGTTGTTGCGCCCAACTGAAGGTCGGCAACATACTCCTTCTCCTCGGCCTGCAGCGCCTCAACACGCTTCGTAGCACGTCCTATGCACACGAGCAACACTCCTGTTGCCAATGGGTCGAGCGTTCCGGCGTGGCCAATCTTAATCTTTGGGTAGCCACACTTGCGGAGTTGATACTTTATCTTACGCACAACATCTGCCGATGTCCACTCATAAGGCTTATCTATCAATGCGACATATCCCTCGGGAAAGTCTACACCTATCAATGACTGTTCGTTCATCTATATTATATAAAGGTTAGAATATATATGTTCCAATGGCCACAAGACCTACAATGGCGCAGTATAGTGCAAACCATATAAGTTTGCCACGCTTGACAATGCCAATCATAAAGCGACACGCCAGGCATCCCACTACGAATGCTGCCACGAAGCCCGCAACAAGAGCCTCAACACTGATACCCGTAACGACAAAGCCACCATCCACAACATCGAGGAGTGTCTGACCAAGTATCGGCGCCAACACCATCAAAAACGAGAATGTGGCAACCGCCGACTTGTCGTTGCCGAGCAACAATCCTGTGGCAATCGTTGTACCCGAGCGCGAGAGACCAGGCATAGTTGCCACAGCCTGACCGAGACCTATGATAAAGGCATCACGCATAGAGATTGTGGCACGCTCACGAGGTCGGGCATAGTATGCGAAACTCAACAGCGCAGAGGTTAGGAGTAACATAGCACCCACAACAACCATTATATACTGCGACGCAAGCATAGCGTCTATCTTATCACGGAGCAGAAAACCTACAACACCAACAGGAATCATCGACACCACCAACTTCAGGAAATAACTCTTCTCGTCGTTCATACCACGGCTGAAGAGACCCTTTATGAGCCACCACACCTCGCCCCACAACACCACGATGGTGCTGAGCACCGTAGCAGCGTGGAGCATAACGTCGAAGGTGAGGTTATTCTCAATCTCCACACCGAGAAGTTCCTTCGCCAACTGCAGATGTCCGCTACTCGACACAGGCAGGAACTCCGTGAGACCCTGCACAACACCCAATATTATCGCCTCTAAAACTCCCATCGCTACTCCTTATCCTGGTTGAAACGCTTCATAATCGCCACGCCCACAACGACAAAGCCCGCTATGACAACCACAGGGGCAAGCGTAATGCGGCGGAACGAGAATATCGACTCGTCGAAGTATGTTGCGGTGTGGTCACCACCACCCGACATCAGCACAAAGCCCAGAACTATGACTAACAAGCCAGCGAGCATCATCACATAATTCTTCGTAGTAAAGGGCATACGTCCCTCCTCCATCTTATTATCCCTCTTATCCATTTTAGTATAGATATATTTTATTGGACTTCATATTTACAAACTTGTTGACCGCAAAGGCGCTAAAGAGAAGCGTGATAAGCACACCCACTGCCAATACCGCACCAATGATAATACCCACCTCGCGGTAGTCGAGGAGTTTGATGCCCTCGATAGTATAACTCTCAGCACCATACACCACGCCACATATCATCACCACGGCAACAACACCTGCTATAACACCCTGCTTCAGGGCACTTGCCAAGAACGGACGCATAATATACCACTTTGTAGCACCCACCAACTTCATAGTGTTGATAAGATAGCGCTTCGAGTAGATAGCAAGACGTATGGTATTGTTCAGCAACAACAATGATATGAGCAACAACACACCGAGGAACACGACAAGACCTACGGTGAGTTGCGAGATGGTGGTATGCATACTCTCCACGATATCAACAGGAGGTATCGACACATACTCCACACCATCGAGAGCCTCGACAAACGCCACAAAGGCCTCGACACTCTCTCGCGTAGAGCACTCCTTGGCAAGCGTAACCTCGAAACTATCGCGCAGAGGATTCTCGCCGAGCAACATATCGAGGTCCACCTCAAACTGCTGGCGGAAGGTCTCATCTGCAAACTTCTCATCCTTGCTCATAAACGCCACAGCGTGACACATCGTCGTAGACTCTATGGTCTGCAACAGCACCTTGCGTTGTGACTCCTCCACCTCCGAGGCAATCTCCACCGACACCACAACATTATCGCGGAGACGTGTGGCTGCCGAGAGCATCGAGAGTGTCACATACGACACCACGCCGAGCATAAAGAGCACCAACGCAACGCTCATCGTAGATATCACATATGAGCGACGCACATTACGTCTTATCTTCTGTTCCTTACTTGCCATACTTTTCCAATCTTTTATAGAACACAACAACTGCCACCACAAGCACCAATATCGCCGCAGCGCAGACTGCCATAACTCCCGATATCACACCCCAGCGTGGCGCCTCGAAACTCCACACCACACTATGCTCACCCGCAGGCAACACCATACCTCGAAGCAGATAATCGGCGGCAAAATACTCCGCAGGCGCGCCATCTATAGTAACGCTCCAACCCTCGGGGAAGTACACCTCCGAGAATACCGCCAGCGCCTCGGTAGGGGCAGAATAGTCGTATCTGAGTCTGTTTGGCGCATACTCCACCAAACGGATATCTCCCGAAGCATCGTAATAGTCAGCAACACCCTCCACATCGCTGCTCACCACCACCTCATCACGAAGATTTGCCTCATCCAAAGCCTCGAGTTCCTCGCGCGGAGTGGCGCAACGCTGCACCGTGGATACAAACCACGCAGCACCATAAGGCTCTACGCCTGTGAAGTACTCCGTAGGTATAGCCTCGCCATCGTAGATTACATATCGTGTGTTGAGCGCAGCAAGCATATCCTCGTCGAAATCATTGAGGTAGCGGTCAATAACATCCTGGTAGCGTCCCAACTTAGCACCGTGGTAACCACCTACCGAGCGGTGGAAATACGAGGCACGAGCACTTGTGAAGGCATCCCCCGACAGGTCGAGGACTCTGAAACCCAAATCCTTATCCTCAAGAATCTGCTTATCAGCCTCCGTAGGCTCGAGTGTCGTAGGGGCTTTATTAAGCCACTTATCCACACCGAGATATCTGTCGGCGACACCCACCAAGTCCCACACAACGACAACACCTACTGCGACCATAGCCACCACTGTAAGCACTACCGTAGGGCGTGACTCCTTCTGCCATCTCTCACGAACAATCACATATGCCGAGACTACGGCTGCCGTGATAATAACAATCATCATCGTGCGCAGAGCATCGCCAACCAAAGCCGCGTGACGTGCGTCGTATACCGCCTCGCGCAACTGCTCCACCCACAACTTATCACCCAACTCCGCATATATATTCTCGATGCCATAGCCTGCCGTAGCAACCATCACAACGACCAACGCCGCAATAACACCCGTGGCGACACCCACTCTGCGAAGCAACGCCTTTGCCGAGAGGTCGCTGCGTATCAGTGCGCAGAGTGCCATAGCCGCCAACAGCGGTGCTGACCACTCCACAACCACCAACGCCATAGATACCGTACGGAAACTGCTATAGCCGGGCAAGATGTCGTACATAAGTTCGTAGAAGCCCATAATATTACCACCCCAGGCCAACAACAGCGCAAAGAGCGACACCACGACAATCCACATCACCTCTCGGCGTTTGAGGAGCATAAGACCGAAAATAGCAAGCCAGATAACCGCAGCACCGAGGTATGTAGGGCCGGCGGTATAGGGCTGCGCACCCCAATAGTTCGAGGCATAGCCCCACGCCTGATTTGCATAGCGGCTATAGAGCATCTCCACATCGCGCATACACCCCTCATCACCAGCCTCGAGCATAGCGATGATATCGGCACGTCGCACCCCTGGGACATCCTTGGCAATCTCCTCGGTCAAGGCATCTACAGCCTTGTTGAAGAGTGCGTTCTGCGTATTAGGGCTCTGCAGAATCTCGGCAGCCTCCATATTGAAATCTCCCGACCAACTTCCCATATAGTTTGGCACAAGGAGGTTGAAACTCTCCGCAACACCATAACTCCACGCGGTGTTATACTCCACACGCTCCTGTCGTGAGTCCTCCTCCGACGAAGCCTCGCTAACGCCTCGTGTGGTATACTTCTGATGCTCGACGGTGTACCACAACGGTGCAACATTTGAGCCTACGGCAAGCAACGCCGCTATGGCCAGCACCGCAGTGCGCAGACCAAAAGCCTTGAGCATCTTCTCCCTCCACGCCACAACAAACTGGCTAACCCACAATGCCACACAAGCCAACAGGAAGTAGTAGGTTATCTGAGGGTGGTTTGCTCCCAACTCCAACGAGCCAAAGAGTGCAGCAAGCGTAGCACCCACCCACACATTACGCCTCAGGGCATACCACACCGCACCCACCAATGGTGGTGCGTAGACCAAAGCCCACATCTTGGTTATGTGTCCTGCGTCGATGATGAGGAAGAAGTAGGTAGAGAGTCCGTATGCCAAGCCGGCAATAATACCTATCCAAGGGTTAACACCCATAAGCACCACG
The DNA here is from genome assembly GCA_017380955.1 of Alistipes sp. Classification (GTDB taxonomy): domain Bacteria; phylum Bacteroidota; class Bacteroidia; order Bacteroidales; family Rikenellaceae; genus Alistipes. The sequence continues at coordinate 4,112 of JAFOCZ010000074.1, read as the reverse complement.
GCAACCATCATCAGCGCCATAGCCCACAAAGTCATATTCATAGGCGAGGCAACGCTCTTGATGAGTGGCGATGCAGCGTGCTTGACATACTGCTCGGGATACTCTATGTCGATGAGATATGCCGGCATACCGCCAAACATATTTCCTGTCCACTGAGGGTCCTGGCCCGTAGCCTCACGGTGCTCCTTGATATCCTTAGACATTCCGGCATATTGCGCTATGTCGCCCTGCGACAACGACTTACCATCGAACTGTGGAGCGTAGAAATGGTAGTTGACAACAAAGAACAACAGAGCACCCACCAACCACGGTGCAATGCTATATGCCACCTTCATAACACCACTTCGGATGTCTGTCTTAGAAACATTTTCCACCTCCATACCTTAATAAAAAAGATTAATCGGGCAAAGTTAATAAAAATTCTCGAAAAGAGCGAGCCATTTCTATTTTTTCACATATCATACTATATTTTGACAAAAAAACGTTATCTTTGCCTAATTGAAAACTTTACAACCGTATGATATCAATTAACGACATACGCAAACCCATACTAAAAGACCTGGAGGCTTTCGATGCGTTCATCGCCGAAAACTTCTCGGCAGAGGGTGAGTTGCTCCAGGAGATGCTCACCTATGCACTCTCATCTCGTGGCAAGGGCATCCGCCCTATTCTCACACTGCTCATAGCATCGATGCACAGCCCTATCGCCGCCCAGGATGGCGACTACAGCGGCGAGCGTCAGCACTGCACAAAGCGCACATACTTAGCAGCAATGCTCGTGGAGATGATACACACCGCATCGCTCATCCACGACGACGTTCTTGACTCGGCAGACGAGCGTCGTGGCAAGCCTTCGGTGAATGCTAAGTGGCAGAGCAATATGGCTATTATCTTGGGTGATTACATCCTCGCCCGCACAATGGCACTCGGTATGGCATCGGCGCAATACGACCTTATCTCGCACATTGGCTCGGCGATGGCAACACTCTGCGAGGGTGAGGTTTTACAAAGCCAACACGCTGATAGATACGACACTACACGCAACGACTACTTCGATATCATCTATCGCAAGACCGCAAGTTTGCTTGGTGTGAGCGCCGCCCTCGGTGCGCTATCTGTAGGTGCTAACCGTGGAGATGTGGAGCGTATGCAGAAGTTCGGAGAGGCTATAGGCATCGCCTTCCAGATTCAGGATGACATCCTCGACTACAAGCGTGATAACAACACCGGAAAGCCTGCGAACAACGACCTCCGCGAGCATAAGATTACCCTGCCGTTGATTGAGGTTATGGAGCGTGTAACAGACGAGGAGCGCGAGGAGATAAAGGCATTGCTAAGACGTGCCGACAGCGATGACGAGGCACTGGACAAGTTGCACAATATGGTGGTTGAGAGAGGTGGCTTGGAGGCCGCATCGATATCTCTGAAGTCGTACCTCGCACGCGCTATGCACCTGTTGCACAAATACCCCGATACGCCATATCGTGCATCGCTTTTGGACCTTTGTACGTTCATCGCCGAACGCGATATATAGACCCTAATAAGAACGAATAATTTAATAATTAAATACCTTAAAATCAAATGAGTACAGAAAAGAAAAACTACACGTTGGCTATCATCGTGATGATTCTCCTCTTTGGAATGATCTCGTTCGTAACCAACCTCGCATCACCTATGGGTGACGTGCTTAAGAATCAGTTTGACGTTGCAAACTGGATGGGTACACTTGGCGTATTTGCAAACTTCATCGCATATGCCGTGATGGGTATCCCTGCAGGTAACCTCCTCCAGAAGCGTGGCTACAAATTCACAGCCCTCGCAGCCGTATCGGTAGGTTTCATCGGCGTTGGCGTGCAGACCATCGCAGGTCTCCTCAACGGCAACCTCGCATTTGGCATCTACTTGTTGGGTGCGTTCATCGCAGGTTTCTCTATGTGTATGCTTAACATCGTGGTTAACCCTATGTTGAACAAACTCGCTGGTGGTGGCAACCGTGGTAACCAGTTGCTCCAGGTGGGTGGCTCGTTCAACTCGTTGATGGGTACTGCCGTAATCTTCCTTTCGGGTGTCTTCGTGCCAAGCATCGTTGATGCAAAGATCGAGCAGGTATTCCCATTGATGTTCATCGCATTGGCAATCTTCGCCGCAGCATTCGTGGTAATCCTCTTCACCGAGATTCCAGAGACTAAGAGCGAGGTCGCAAAGGAGGAGAAGAAGTCGGAGATTGGCCCTATGTCGTTCCGTCACTTTATGTTGGGTGCTATCGCAATCTTCATCTACGTGGGTGTTGAGGTAGGTATTCCTAACGTATTGCAGAAGTGGTTGCAGAATGGCGGTCTCAGCGTCGAGACAGGTGCTGAGGGTATCGCCTCTACAGTTGCTGCAACTTACTGGTTGCTAATGTTCTTCGGTCGTCTTTTGGGTGCAGCACTCGGCGCTAAGGTTTCGGCAAAGGCAATGCTTACTGCAGTGTCAGTTCTCGGTCTTGGCTTCGTGTTGGGCGCTATGTTCCTCGACCCTGCAAACACCCTTAATATGCCTGTGTTCAAGGGCACTGAGGGCTTCGGCTTGGCAAATGTTCCTGTGAACGCTGCGTTGTTGGTACTCTGCGGCCTCTGCACATCGGTTATGTGGGGCGGTATCTTCAACCTCGCTGTTGAGGGTCTCGGCAAGTACACCGAGAAGGCATCGGGTATCTTTATGGCGTTGGTTTGCGGTGGTGGTATCTTGCCACTTATCCAGAACTTCGTTGTTGACGCAACAAATGGCGATTACCTGTTCAGTTACTGGGTTATCGTAGCAGGTCTTGCATACTTGCTCTTCTACGCTTTGATTGGCTCGAAGAACGTAAACAAGGATATCGTTACAGAGTAACAACACATACATCCTACGATTTTGGGAAGAGACTGACTTACGGGTCGGTCTCTTTTCTTGTTTAGGTCGCATAATACTTTTTTCGCCAAAAAATTTGCAGTTGTTGAATTTTTTTGTACTTTTGCATCAATTGGAAAAAAGTGAACTTAAAATGCCGAAGGTACCAAAAAAAGAGGAGTATCTAAAGAAGCCCGAATGGCTGAAAATAAGCCTCCGTAGCACGGCCAATACCGCAGACGTAGAGCATATTGTCGAAGGTAGGTGTCTGCATACCATTTGCACAAGTGGTATGTGTCCGAACAAAGCGGAGTGCTGGAGTCGTCGCACTGCGACATTCATGATTTTGGGCGATATTTGTACTCGTAATTGCCGCTTCTGTGCTACCACCACAGGAAGACCCTTGCCACCCGATGAGCAAGAGCCTGACAAGGTGGCCGAAAGTGTGCGATTAATGGGCCTAAAGCACGTTGTTATTACGGCGGTAACGCGTGATGATCTCCCCGATCATGGTGCAGCAATATGGGCAAAGACCGTAGAGGCTGTGCGCCGCGAGAATCCCGAATCTACAATAGAGCTCCTTATTTCCGATATGGATGCCCGCCCCGAACTTATCGATGTGGTGTTGGCATCGCGTCCCGACATTGTGGGACATAACATCGAAACCGTTGAGCGACTGACACCCGAGGTACGTTCGCGTGCGAAGTATCGCACGTCACTAGAGACGTTAAGGCATATTGCCGAGAGTGGTGCGGTGGCAAAGAGCGGCCTGATGGTCGGCCTTGGCGAGAGCGAGGATGAGATACTTCAGACACTACGCGACCTTCGTGAGGTGGGGGTATCTATCGTCACACTCGGCCAATACCTTCGACCAACGAAGGAGCATTACCCCGTAAAGGCGTACATCACTCCCGAAAAATTCGAAGAATACCGACTCAAGGCTCTCGAGATGGGTTTCGCATATTGTGCGAGCGCACCCCTTGTGCGTTCCTCATATTTGGCGGATGCCGCACTTGAAGCAGTGAGAAAGGTATGCAACACGAAGTAGAAATCAGAGCTATCATACAAAGGCTGACTGTGACCATTTTTAACCTCCATCCAATCACAAACCTGCCGGTCGAAAATTACTTTTCCACCCGTTACATTTTGTTAATTACATCAAATTTCTCTTTCAGTTCATCGGCAACTTCTCCAATCATCGTTGCTGATGCAGCAATTTCTTCCGTACTTGCCGCAAGATT
>JAFOCZ010000073.1 GCA_017380955.1 Alistipes sp. | reverse complement strand
TGGAGAATGGCGAGGAGCGTGTAGTATTGCGCATCCCTGCAGCCCTCGCTCCTACGAAGGTTGCTGTTATGCCTCTTGTTAAGAAGGATGGTCTTCCAGAGGTGGCACGTCAGATTATCGACGACCTCAAGTATGACTACAACGTTGTTTACGACGAGAAGGACTCTATCGGTAAGCGTTACCGTCGTCAGGATGCTATCGGTACTCCATTCTGCGTAACCGTAGACCACGACACCTTGACCGATGGTATGGTCACAGTTCGCCACCGCGATACTATGGCTCAGGAGCGTGTTAAGATTGAGGATCTTCGCGCACTCATCGAGAAGGAGGTATCGTTCCGCGAGTTGTTCAAGAAGATTAAGGAGGCTTAATGGCTCGACTGATTGCCATAGACTACGGCACCAAGCGCACAGGTTTGGCGGTGACAGACCCTCTGGGTATCATCGCCTCGCCTTTGGAGACTGTGGAGACCAAGCAGTTGGAGCTTTACCTTGCCGACTATTTTAAGCGTGAGGAGGTCGCGACAATCGTCGTGGGTCACCCCCGCCAGATGAATGGTGAGCCGTCGGAGACTATGCGCTTCATAGAGCCGCTTATGGGACGCTTGCGTCACGCCTACCCCGATAAGAGGGTAGTGCCCTACGACGAGCGTTTCACCTCAGTACTCGCGCAGCGCACCATCCGCGAAAGTGGCATCGGCAAGATGGCACGCCGCGACAAGAGCCTTGTGGATAAGGTGTCGGCAGCGATAATCTTGCAGGATTATATGGCTTCAGTGGGAATGTAAACATTAGAAATATAGTAAGTTATGATTTATCCAATCGTTATATACGGCTCGCAGGTGTTGCGCAACGTATCCGAAGATATCACACCCGAATATCCCGAGTTGAAGAAGTTGCTCGACGATATGTGGATTACCCTTGGCGAGGCTGAGGGTGTGGGTCTCGCAGCGCCACAGATTGGCAAGAACATCCGCCTCTTCATCGTGGACTGCACACCTTGGGGTGACGAGAATCCCGAGTTGGCAGAGTTCAAGCGTGTCTTCATAAATGCCGAGATCTACGAGCGTTCGGAGGAGACATCGCTCTTCGAGGAGGGATGCCTCTCATTGCCAGGCTTGCACGAGAACGTACGCCGTCCTGTATCTATCCGTATGCGCTACCTCGACGAGAACTTCGTGGAGCACGACGAGGAGTTCACAGGAAAGCCTGCGCGTGTAATCCAGCACGAGTATGACCATATCGAGGGTTTGGTCTTCACAGACCACCTTGCGCCAATCCGCAAAAACCTCATCAAGAATAAACTTCAGAAGATGGCGCGCGGCAGTTATCGCGCAGCCTACAAGACAAAGCGTTAATAGCGCTTTGGTTTAATGTTTGCAGTCGCCGGCAGGGTTTATGCATACCTGCTGGCGACATTTTTTTTTATATATATCATAACCATATTCATAGCACATTCTATAAATCTTATAATTTTTTATTTGTAGATTTTACTTTTCTGCTGAAAAGTGTTTGAAGTTCCGAGAAAAAATATTATATTTGTTCTCGATATGTGAGATTTTTAATTTAAAATTATTTGCTATGAAAAAATTTTTGCTCGCTATTTTCGCGATGCTCTGCGTGGCAGGTGCATCAGCACAGGATTGGTCAGTAGGTGGTCGCTTGGGCTCTGGTTTCCAGGCTGTTGGTACCTATGCTTATAACGGTAGTGACTACTTCGAGGCACGTTTTGGTGCTGCGTGGCTTGGTGGCGTATCTGCCGACTTCACAGTGCTCCACAACTGGCAGATTTGCACTATGGACTGGACTCCAAGTGCTGGTAGATGGTTCTTCGATGCCGGTGTAGGTCTCAACGTTGGTGGTGCTCAGGGTTATGCATATGTAGGTGTTGCAGGTATGGCACGTCTTGGTATCAAGTTCAACGATGCTCCTGTGAGCCTCTCTGTAGACTACACCCCTGTTGTAGGTCCATCAATCTCTTATGGTGGTGGTCACTCAAGCGCTGCTTTCCGAGGTTTGGGATTTGCGAATTTTGGTATTACCTGCACATATAATTTCTAATTTCTTGTGATAGCGGCGCATTAGCGACGCTTCAGTCAAAGCCTCGAATGGGCAGTACGCCAAAGTACAGCCCATCCGAGGTTTTTTCGTGTCAGCGCCACTACTGCACCACTCTGACAAGAAATTGGGGTCACGCTTCCGAGGGGATCTTCTTTTGCGATGTAACACATCTCACCCCTTTTGACAAGAAATTGGCGAGCCCGGGAGTGGGACTTCTGGGTAGTTATGGGTAGTTCCCCATCAGTCCCCATCTCTTCTCAGAAATAGACTATCGCGCGAAGCGCACCTAACCTTTCACTTTTCACTTTTCACTTTTCACCTCCCATTGCGGTACTTCTGGGTAGTTATAGGGACTAATGGGTAGTTATGGGTAGTTCCCCATCAGTCCCCATCAGTCCCCATCTCTCCCCAGAAATAAACTATCGCGCGAAGCGCACCTAACCTTTCACTTTTCACTTTTCACTTTTCACCTCCCATTGCGGTACTTCTGGGTATCCCCATTAATCCCCATCTCTCCCCATAATCCCCAAAATCGCCTTGTCAGAGGCGACACCATTACTAATTACTAATTACTAATTACTCATTACTCACTACTCATTTTCACCTCCCATTGCAGTATCTCTGCACCGTGTCGGCGGTGATGGTGCTCTCGCTGAGGATTACAAGGCGCTCCACGATGTTATGCAACTCGCGGATGTTACCCGTCCACGACCGTGAGGCGAGGAGGTCTATGGCCGACTTGTCGATGCTCTTGGTGTCGATATGGTGGCGTGAACATATCTCCGTGAGGAAGTGCTCCACAAGCAACTCTATATCTCCGCGGCGGTCACGTAGTGGCGGCACGAAGATCTCGATGACGCTGAGGCGGTGGTACAGGTCCTCGCGGAAGTGACCCTCACGAATCTCCTGGCGGATATCCTTATTCGTGGCGGCGACAACCCTCACATCCACCGCTATATCCTTATCGCCACCCACGCGTGTTATCTTATTCTCCTGCAGTGCGCGTAGCACCTTAGCCTGCGCCGAGAGCGACATATCGCCAATCTCATCCATAAACAGTGTGCCGCCATCGGCCAACTCAAACTTCCCCTTATGCTGCTTCACCGCCGAGGTGAACGACCCCTTCTCGTGACCAAAGAGTTCGCTCTCTATGAGTTCTGCGGGTATCGCGGCGCAGTTTACCTCCACGAAGGGTGCTTCGCGGCGTGCGCTCTTGAGGTGCAACCAGCGTGCAACAAGTTCCTTGCCTGTGCCATTCTCGCCCAATACCAACACTCGGGCATCCGAGGGCGCTACACGCTCTATCATCTGTCGAACGTGCTCTATAGCCTCCGAGTCTCCTATGATAGGCTGTGTGGCACAATTAGTGCGTCGTGATGTGTGGCGTGTGGTGCGAGGTCGTGGCGACTCCTCGCTCTCGAAGTTCCTCAGCGTCGAGAGCAGACGGTTCATATCTATGGGTGTGCTGAGGTAGTCTATGGCTCCGCTACGCAGAGCCTCAACGGCGCTCTCGACCTCGGCCTTACGCACTACGACAATCGTGGGGAGTCCTATGTCGTGGCTCGGCATATTACCATCCACGATGGCTATGTCGAAGTGTTTGTTGTGGCATATCTCCTCGGCAGCGGTAGCGTTGCTCGAGATTGTGGTGTCGAAATTCTCCTCCTGCAGTCGCTCGCTCAGCGAACTAAGCATAGTTTTGGAGTCGGAAAGAAGCAAAATCTTTGTCATAGTTTGTTTATATGATAAATTTTTAGTTACTTTGTATGGTTAAACCGTTGCTTAGTGTTCAGCGGGTAAAGATTACATCTTTAAACCATTGGTGCAATACTCCTCATTGTTGTGACATTGTCGCATTATATTAATGACCCCGAAAGACTAAGCGTGGGGTGTTGCACGTTATGTTACTGTATTCAAACCTCAAGCACAATGAGAAAAAATTATAACTTTACACGTCGTAGACTCTACCTCCCCGAGTATGGAAGACACATTCACCAGATGGTGGACTCGCTTTTGGAGATTGAGGATAGAAAGGAGCGCACACGACAGGCTAAGGCTGTCATCGCCGTTATGGGTAATCTCAACCCTACGTTGCGCGACACCGAGGATTTCAAGCATAAACTCTGGGATCATCTCTTTATAATGTCCGATTTTCAGTTGGATGTCGACTCGCCATACCAGCAACCATCGCGCCAGGATTTGACTCTCAGACCACAAAAACTATCATATCCACAGCAGCGCATTATGTTCAAGCACTATGGCAAGAACGCTCAGCGTTTCGTGCGTCTCATCGCCGAGGAGCATAACACCGAGCAGTCGGCAGCCGAACTTGCCAACATAGCACGTTATATGCGCACCAAGAGTTATGAGTTCAACAACGAGCATCCAAACAACGACTCTATAATCCGTGATATTCGCATTATGGCGGGCGAGGAGTTGAATATGGATTTGTCGGAGATAGCATCTATGCGCAGCGAGTATCGCGCAGGGGCTACGCAGCGTAGCAACAACAACCATCGTCGCAGGCCTCAGCGTAACAACAATGGTCGTAGACCTCAGCATCACGCCCAGGCTCATAGCAATGCGCGTGGCAACAAGCCACATCCTCACCATCGTAGCAATGGTCATAGCGCACAACATCAGTAGTAACAAATTGTAGAATTCCCAAAGATAGATATGAAGAGATATATTTTTGCAGTTGTCACCCTCGCAATGTTTATGGTGGCGTGTGGTGGCGAATTTGGTGGTGCGAACACCACAATATCGGGTCGTTTCGTAGGCAGTGGCGTAGACTCTGTGTTCCTGGAGCGTGTTGCCGATAACTTCGCAACGTCGGAGCGTGTGGATGGCGTGGCGTTGCAGGATAACGGAGGCTTTAGTTTCGCGATGTCCCTCGACGAGACCTCACCACGCTTCTACAAACTCACCTTTGGCGCTAATAGCCGCCCTGTGACATTGGTCGTTGCGGCAGGTGATGATATTAAGTTGGAGGCTGCGGGAGATATATTCCTGAACTACACCGTGGAGGGCTCTGAGGAGTCGGCGCTCATCCGTGAGTTCAACCGCGACTACTTCACACCTTGCGACCAGTTGGCGCTCATCGCCGAGCGTCTCCACACCGAGAGTCGCTACACCGGGGTGGAGGCATATCGCGCTGCGCAGCAGGCTATGAAGGCTCAGGTGCGCTTCGTGGGCACGAATATGCAGAGCCTCGCAGCGGTATACGCCTTGCGTCACGCCGTTGCCGAGCAGTATATCCCACAACTCGATGGCTATGGTGTAACATTGGCGCACTACAATGCCGTTCTCGAGGGCTTGAAGGTTAAGTACCCCGACTCGCCATATATCGCAGTCCTGGAGCAGGATATCGTAGAGCAGGAGGCAGTTATCGACGTTCTCAACAAGGTGGAGATAGCGTCGTATCCCGATATAGAACTTCAGGATATGTATCGCAAGAAGCACCGTTTGGCATCGCTCTCGGGTGGTGTTACGTTGCTCTACTTCTGGATTTCCGAGAGCGCACTGTGCAACAATATAAACGCCGAACTCAAGGAGTTGTATGAGCGTTACCACGACCAGGGTTTCGAGGTATACCACGTCTCGGCAGATGCTGATGAGGCGGTGTGGATTGATGCTGTGCGTCAGCAGCGCCACCCTTGGATTTCGGTATATGGTGGTAAGAGCGCCGATGTCTTCACACTCTTTGGTGTAGAGACTCTTCCAAAGGCTTATATCATCGACCGTGAGGGTAATGTCAGCGTTGCTCCGCTGGCTATGGATATCCTTGAGCGTGAGATAAAGCGTTGCTTGTAGGATGATTTACTTCGTATCGGACATACACCTCGGTGCGGGAGGTGACGCGGTGGCACGACGTACAGAGCGTGCCTTCTGTCGTTGGCTCGACACCATCGCCGAGGATGCCACAGCATTGTACCTCTTGGGTGATATCTTCGACTTTTGGTTTGAGTATCGCAGGGTAGTGCCACAGGGCTTTGTGCGTGTGCTGGGACGTCTTGCCGATATGGCCGACAGAGGCGTTAGGGTGGTCTTCTACGTTGGTAACCACGATATGTGGTGCTACGACTACCTGGAGCGTGAGTGTGGCATAGAGGTGGTCTTCGCACCGCGTGTGGAGAGTGTGCAGGGTAAGAAGTTGCACCTCGCCCACGGCGATAATATGAACATCCAGGGTCAGTGGCTGCTGAGACTTATGAACACAGCATTCCGCTCAAAGGTGCTGCGTGTGGTCTTCAGTTGGCTGATACATCCCGACCTCTTCCTGCGCTTTGGAGATTGGTGGAGCGGTAAGTCGCGCAAGAGCCATAAACATAAGGATGGACGTATGTCTGTCGATAGGCTCGACTGCCTTGTGGAGTATGCGCGTGAGCATAAGAGGGTGTGTGGCGATGTAGAGGCATATATCTTTGGTCATATGCACCTTCCGCACCGACATACCGATGCCGACCTCGACGTGTTGTTTATGAGTAGTTGGTCGGGTCGCAAGGCTACATATATTACTATGGACGCAGATTCTAACCTTGAACTTAAAACTTTCGACATAGATGAGACAATATCAGGAGTTGCTGAGTAAGATATGCCGCGAGGGCGTTGTGCGTGGCGACAGAACAGGTACGGGAACAAAGGGCATCTTTGGTTATCAGATGCGCTTCGACCTCAGCGAGGGCTTTCCGCTGGTCACTACAAAGCGTCTGTTCCTCAAGGGTGTGATATATGAGTTGTTGTGGTTTCTGCGTGGCGACACCAACATCAAGTACCTCGTCGACAATGGCGTGCATATCTGGGATAGCGATGCCTACCGCTACTACAACGAACTCTGCGTGCGCAATGGTGTGTTGCCCGTAGATAAGGATACCTTTGTGGCGGCGGCAGGTATGGAGTCGCCCATAGATGGCTACCGCTTTGGTGACCTTAACAATGTATATGGCTATCAGTGGCGCAGTTGGCCATCGGGTGATGGTGGCGCTATAGACCAGATTCGCAAGGTTATCGAGACCATCAAGACCAACCCTAACTCACGACGTATGATAGTCTCGGCGTGGAATGTTGCCGATGTAGATAGTATGGCGTTGCCACCTTGCCACACTATGTTTCAGTTCTTCGTGGCAGAGGGCAAACTATCGTGTCAGTTGTACCAGCGTAGCGGTGACACCTTCCTCGGCGTGCCTTTTAATATAGCATCCTATGCTCTGCTTACGATGATGATTGCCAAGGAGTGCGGTCTTGAGCCTGGCGAGTTTGTGCATACTCTCGGCGATGCGCATCTCTACCTCAACCACCTCGAGCAGGCCGAGGAGCAGTTGTCACGCGAGCCTCGCGCACTGCCTACGATGATTCTCAACCCCGAGGTGGAGTCTATCTTCGACTACACCTACGACGACTTCACCCTCGTAGGCTACGACCCTCATCCTGCCATCAAAGCACCGCTCTCTTTTTAAGTGAAAAGTGAAAAGTGAAAAGGGAAAGGTAAGGAATAATTAGTAGTGAGTAATTAGTAATTAGTAATAGGGTCGCCTCTGCGAGGCGATTTTAAGGAGAATGAGGAGGTTATGAGAGAGTCTCTATACTCCTTATATTCCCTAAATTCTCTAAACTCATAAAATAAAACACACAAAAACTATGATAAGCATAATCGTTGCAATAGCACAGAATGGCACAATAGGCGATAAGAATGCGCTCTTGTGGCATATAAAGGAGGATATGCGTTTCTTCCGCACTACAACATCGGGACACCCTGTGATTATGGGTCGTAAGACCTTTGAGTCGTTAGGCTCTAAGCCACTGCCAAAGCGTAAGAATATAGTCATAACACGCTCCGATGTGGAGTTTGAGGGTGCTTTTGTGGCGCACTCCCTCGAGGAGGCTATCGCTATGGCGGACAACGATGCCGAGGTGTTCATTATGGGTGGCGCACAGATATATGCCCAGGCGTTGGACATCGCCGACAGAATGTATATCACACGAGTGGAGCGTGATTACGAGGGTGACACCTCGTTCCCCGAGGTCGACTACTCGAAGTGGAAGTTGGTCGCTGAGGAGCGCTATGAGCGTGGCGAGGATTATGATTCGCCATTCTCGTTCCTGACTTACGACCGTAAATAAAAG